>JAISOT010000163.1 GCA_031275465.1 Desulfovibrio sp. | reverse complement strand
GAAAGCCGCCGTTATCTGCAACCTCGTGGAGAAAGAAGAGGAAGCGACAGCCAGAAGCCCTTACAATCCCTTTGTCTGCATCGTCAGCGAGCCGAGGGATTACCGGACGTTTACGGGTATGGACGTGGCTTCCGGCAATATCGATATAGTATCCCGGCTTCTTTTCATGCTGAAAATGCACCAGACGCACCCTGTTTCCGGTACCGTCTGCCTGGGAGCCGCCGCCCGCATTCCCGGCTCCATAGTGCACTCCATCCTTTCTCCCGCGGCAAAATCGTCACGCGTTATCCGGATAGGCCATCCCGCCGGCGCAATCAGCGTCGAATCCGAGGCCGAAGCGCGCAACGGCGCAATCGCGCTCAAACGGGCCGTTGTCACGCGCACGGCCCGCAGAATACTGGACGGACACGTCTATGTCCGCAATCCGGTCTTTTCCTGAGAGGGCCGCGGCCGCCCGGGACACACGACAACTCCTCGCGAAACGCGGAGCGGACCCGCCCTTCAGGTCTGCCCTCCAGTCCTGCGCCTGTACATTTCCAACACGCAGTCTCTGGCAAAACCGGCATCAAAGACACCGCCCCAGGGTGAATCTTTCCGCATGGCGTCTATCTCGGCAAGGCGTGAAAGTATGCGCGGCTCAAGCTCATTCCAGGTGTAGGCCCCCTGCTTGACGGCTGTCAGCCGTTCGCGGCTTTTGAGAGGAAAGACGATTGCGCCGGTCTGCAGCAGTTCTTCCATTTGATCGAGAGCGCGCAGGGCGTGGGAAAGCGCCTTGAAGTCAATCCCCTGATTGCGCCCGGCTTTTTCGACGCGCGCCCCGTATCGCCGCATGTCCGCTTCCACCCTTTGCGCGAATTCCCGAAGGTGGATGCCGCCGAGATGCACCTTTCCGCACAGCCGCAGCCCCGCTTCACCGCCCGCTTCATGCGCCGCGCAAAAGCGTCCGTCAGCGCAGGCATCCAGGAGAGGGTCCAGGATGACGCGCAGCCGGGCCTTCGGCCCGGGGGACGGGCAGTGCTCCCCGAGCCAGTCATGCACCGATTTCAGGGCGCCCAGACGGGAACCCCTGATGCCGTACTTTTTGGCCTGCCCAAGGCTGTACTCGGCATAGGCCCTCCCCTCTCCGGCGTTGACGAACTTGAGCGGATTGCCGAACACCTTGTCCAGAAGGGGATCGCGATGGAGAGTGCACTCCGCGTGGGATGGAGAAAAGAGCACGTCCAGCGCCCCGGTGTCTCCGGCCGGCAGAAGTTTCAAAAGCCAGTGCTGAACCGACCAGAGGTCGATGTCCACATCCCCGGCAGCGTTCTTCCCGGATGAGTCGCCGCTGGAATAACGCAGGGTCCAGGCCGCCTCGTTCACGGCAAGTGACTCCTGGGTCGGGAGAAAAATACCGCGCACATCCATGTCGGATTTGCCCGGCGTCTCCGTGCCGTACAACGCCGAGCCGAACACGGTCAGATACAGCAGGCGCGCGCCGCGCTCACGGCACAACTCTGAGGACTGTCGCAGCAGGATATTTTTTTGCTCACCTGAGAGATGCATAAAATTTTTCCTTTCCGCTCTGTTCCGGAGCAGACCGGTTCAAGACGGAAATTCGGCCCGTGCCGGACGCATGTTCCCGGCAATCCCGCAGGCCGGAGCGCGCGCGGAAAACTGAGGGGCGTTGCGGACAGTATGGGGGGAATGTGAAAACGGCAAAGGGCGGGTGGAATTCATCCCGCGTCGGCCACGACGCGATTTCTTCCCGACTCCTTGGCCCTGTAGAGATTTGCGTCCGCTCTCTGCAGACACTGCACGAGGTACGCTTCCGGATCGCTGTCCGCGGTGCAGAATTTGAACTCTGTCAGACCAAAACTGGCCGTAATCTGCAGCCTGCAATTTTCAAATTCCACACGCATTGCCTCAACAGCGGCGCGCAGGCGTTCCGTGGCCGAATACCCCTGCTTGATGAGCGTATTCGGCATGACAAGAACGAATTCCTCGCCCCCGTATCTGAAACATAAATCCGTCGGACGCAGGGCCGCGGTCAGCCGACCGGCAAAGGCGCGCAAAACTTCATCCCCGCACAAATGCCCGTACGTGTCGTTAATTTTTTTGAAATGATCAATGTCGCACATGACCAGCACGCCGCTGCCGGACGGGTTCGCTTCATGCGAGAGGAATTTTTTCGCAAGCTGGGAGAACGCCTTGCGGTTATAAACGCCCGTAAGCCCGTCCTTGAAGGACATATCCTTGTATTCTTCCGTTTCGTGGACAAGCGTCGCAATTCTGCCGGCAAGCTGCTCCGCCATCTGATTGAAGGCGACGGAAAAGTCCCCGAGAAAACTGACCCGGTGCTGATATTCACCTGCGGCAATGCGTTGCGCCTGCCATGTCAGATGTCGCAGGTTGGACTGAAAGGCTTTCAGCGACCCCATCGTGAAGCCGCGCTCGCCGGAGGCGAATTCAAGCTCTCCCGTTGCCAGGGCCGCCGCCATCTCCCGTATGCTCCAGAGCATGTTGTGCAGCTCCCGCGCATTCCTGATACAGGCAAATTCCTCCGGCAGATCCTTGATTTTGTAATTTGACAGGCCGACAATCGAATACAAATGCCTCACCAGACGCGCGATGTACTCACTGTCGCATACAGAAGGCGCATCAACCTCTGGAGCCGACGCCGCGGTTGCGACGGCGGAGGGGTTCGTCGTCTCTTCCATAAGGAAATTTTTCAGGCAGGTTTGACCTCAAAGCGGCAGGTACGGTCCCCCGTGCACCAGCAGTCAATCTCTCTGACATCATATTCCATGCCCGAGAAGGCGTTGAAGACGCCCGCAATAAAGCCTTCATCATACGTACAGACGGCATGCCCCATGTCCGGCAGACCGGAGCAGTCCAGATCCTCGGCGACAGTCAGGAGAAAATGCAATTTATCCTTGTCGGCGCTCTCGACGCGCAGAATGCCGATATTCAGATCCAGCAGAATCTGTTTCACTTTTTCCACGTAATCGTAAAGGGATTCCTTATGGCCGACAAATTTTTCCGCGAGGGCTTTCCCGGCCAGATAACCCGCACGGTACAAGATCCTGTCGGCCTTTTCCGTGCCGAGTTCTTCTTCCAGGACGTCACGCAGGGCATACTGAAAAAGCCGGTACACTTCCACCCGCGTTGTGTTGCCGAGGTTGGGGCGCCCTTCTTCAAGATCGCCGATGAAATCCCATGAAAATTTATACATTCTTTCCTGCATGACTGTATTCCTCCCCGCTTGGTAATCAACATATCAAACATATCAGTTGTCAGGAATCTTTTGCGAACATAGTCTCTGCTGTCCGAAAAGGCAAAGAAAATTTTACCCCCGCGGCAGGGGCATGGCGTCGGGCAATCTTTCGACGGCTTCCCGACCCCGCCAGGGCGGCAGACACGCAAAAACAGTACCGTCAGGCAAGACCACGCGCACGGCGTGCAGAAACATCCCCTCTGCCCTGCCCGCCCCGTATTTGACGTCGCCCAGAACCGGATGTCCCAGGGCGGCCAGTTGCGCCCGAATCTGATGAGTCCGTCCCGTGAGAATGCATATCTGTAACAGGCTGATTCCCGTCATGATTTTCAGCGGTTGCACAAAACACAGGGCTTCGCGGGAAGACGCGCGCCTGTCCCGCGGCAATGCGGCACGCACTTTTTCAAATCCCGCTGTTTTCCGTTTATGCAGGTCATGGCGCAACAGACGAATGCCCTCAAAGGGCCAGATGCCGCGCGCCCAGGCCAAATATTCCTTGGACGTCCGGCGTTCGCGCAACGCGCCGTGAAGTTCTTGCAAGGCCCTGTAGGAAGCGGCGGCCAGCAGCACGCCGGATGTGTCCTTGTCCAGTCTGTGCGCGGGTATCGGTATGAAGGGCGCGCCCGCGTAACGCGCGGCCAGCCGCGCGGCAAGGCTGTCGCTGTGGCCGGTTCCGCCGTGCGTCGGCAGCCCCGGCGCCTTATACAAGGCCCAGATGTCCTCCTTATGGCCTATGCTCGCCAAAAACGGCGGGCTGCGGCCATCGGGCGCCCCGTCGAAATGCGGCGGAGGGAGCAAAGGCTCGCCGCCGGACACTACAGGCGCTTTTCCCTCCTCAATCATGCCGAGGGCGAAAGGCGGCAGGCGGATGCCGTCATCCGTTTGCACCCGCGCAAAAGGTTTGGCCCGCCTGCCGTTCAGACGAATTTGCCCGGTACGCAGCCAACGGTGCAGCAATGCCCGCGGCAGGCCTGTCCGGCGTTCCAGAAAACGCAAGAGCTTCAGGCCGCTTTCCGCTTTGTGGGCAACAAGAATGTTGGATGCGGGAGATTGTCGCTCAGTGTTCATCTTGCAGCATTCTGCGGCCCCACACAGCCTGCCCCAGAGAAAGCCCCCCGTCGCCGGGCGGCAGTTTGTGATGCGCAAGCGGTTCTAGGCCGCGTTGGCGCAAACAGAGCGGCAGCAACAGGGCCATGATGCCGTTCTGCATGACCCCGCCCGACAAACCGACCCTGCCGACATTCGCGGCCGACGCGGCGCGCGCGGCCATATCCGCGAGCCCCCGCGCCAGGGAGACATGAAAACGGGCCGCAATGACCCCGACAGGTTCCCCCTTCCGCCGGGCTTCCAGTACGCAGGCAAAAAGACGCGCGCTGTCCAGATTGATCAGACCGTCACGCTCAACCAGCGGCAGGGCCCAGCAAAGGCCATCGCCGGTGACGCGGGCGGCAAAGGTCGCCACCAGTCCGGCATCGGCGGCAGACTCCAGCCGCACTGCCGCCTGCCCCTCGTAGCTTGTGGCAAGACAAAGGCCCAACTGCGCGGCCACCGCGTCAAACAGACGGCCGCAGCTTGATGTTTGCGGGCAATTCAGGTCGCGGGCCAGCATTTCCTCCACGACACGGGCAGCGGGGGCGTATTCGCCGTCCCAGGGCGCAGCGATCTCCCGGCCTGAGCCGCACTGCCCGCGCAAGGCCAGCGCGCAACGCCAGGGTTCACGTATGGCGATATCCCCGCCGGGCAGGGGAAAGGGGGCAAGACGCCCCACACGTTGCCACCGCGCGCGGGAAATATCCATCAGAATCGCTTCCCCGCCCCAGACGCTGCCGTCATCGCCAAATCCGGCGCCGTCCAGGCACAGGGCAAGGGCCGCGTCATAGCAGTCGTTTTCCGCAAGCACGGCGGCGGCATGGGCCGCGTGGTGCTGAAGCCTCCAGAGGGGGATCCCCTCTTCAATGGCGCGATCGCGGGCATAGCGGCTGGCGAGGAAATCCGGATGCAGATCGCATACAATGGCTTCAGGCCGTATTTCCAGCAGGGTTTCCAGCCGTTCGACGACTTCCCCGTAAAAATCCAGGGTAGCCGGATTTTCCAAATCGCCGATATGCTGCCCCACAAAAGCCTGGTTCCCGCGCGTGAGACAAACGGTACTCTTGAGTTCAGCCCCGGCTCCGAGCACAGCCGGACCGTCCTGCGGCAGAAAAACCGGATGCGGCACATAGCCGCGCGCGCGGCGGAAGAACAAAGGCCCGGATGAAAGGCCCGCTGACGGCGGCTGGGGACGGGAAATCTCCTGCGGCGCAGTCGGGGCAAGGGAAATCACGCTGTCATCCACGCGCGTGAGAATATCCCTGTCGTGAAGCAGAAAGGCGTCGGCCGTGCCCGCAAGGCGCGACAGGGCTTCACGGTTGCCCAGACAAAGGGGTTCTCCACGCGGATTGCCCGAAGTCATCACCAGCACCGGCGGCAAGGGGGCAACGCCGGAAAGGAGGCCAAAAAGCGCCGTATGAAGCGGCGTACAGGGCAGCATCAGGCCGAGGCTGTTCACGTCCGGGGCCACATCCCGGGGAAGGGAGCAATCCTCGCGGCGCGGGCAGACCACCACGGGATTTTCCGGGCTCAGCAGCAGAGCCTCATGGCCTGGACTCAAGACACACAGCGTCCGCGCCACCGCAATATTGTCCACCATCAGCGCCAGAGGCTTGTGCGGGCGCAGCTTGCGCCGCCTGAGTTCGCTCACGCTCGCGCCGTCGCGCGCGTTGCAGGCCAGCTGAAAACCGCCAAGACCCTTGAGAGCCAGAATTCCGCCCGAAAGCAGAATCCGGCAGGACCGGGCAAGAGCGTCACGCTGATTTGCCGCTGCGGGGGCGCTTTTTGACGCCTTTGCCTGCACGAACCACAGGCGCGGACCGCAGACGGGACAGGCAATGGGCTGCGCATGAAAACGCCTGTCCGCAGGATTTGCGTATTCCGCCGCGCAGTCGGGACAGAGGGGAAAACAGTCCATTGTGGTGGCGGCCCTGTCGTAGGGGATGGCGCGCGTGATGCTGTAGCGCGGCCCGCAATTGGTGCAGTTGGTGAACGGATAGGCGAAGCGCCGGTTTGCCGGATCGCGCATTTCCGCGCGGCAGTCCGCGCAAATGCCCATGTCCGGACTGACCAGCACGCTGTGCCCGGCGTGGGCGGAGCTTTGGCCTATGACAAAATTCCTTTCCCCCGGCAGAAACGGTATGTCTCTCCCGCTCAAAGCCACGATACGGGCCAGAGGAGGCGCTTCCGCCAGCAGGCGGATTTCGAAATGCGCGACTCTTGCGCCGTCGCCCTGCACTTCAATACGCACGCCTTCGGAAGTGTTGCCCACAAAGCCGGTAAGTCTTTCCTCCCGCGCCAGCCTGAAGACAAAAGGCCGCAGGCCCACGCCCTGTACCTGGCCTGC
>JAISOT010000140.1 GCA_031275465.1 Desulfovibrio sp. | reverse complement strand
CGCAGCAAGACGGTCAACGCGCTCCGGCCTTCGGGCAGCCCGCCGTTGCCGCGCCACCTGACAACCGCGACGGGCAAAGCAAGAAAAAACGCATCAAGGGCCGGCGGACGGTAGATTTTCAGCAGGATGCCTTTGGGCATCGTCAGGAAAGTGACGATACGCAACGCCTCAACAGGGGAAGAATCCGCCGCAAAAACGTCAAGCCGACGCTGCAGCCCGTGCAGCAGACACAGCCCATCAAAGCCGCCAAACGCAAAATCCGTATTGACGAGGCCATTCGCGTGGCGGATATGGCGCATCAAATGGGACTTAAAGTCAATGAAATTATTAAAATCCTTTTCGGACTCGGGATTATGGCAACCATAAACCAGTCTCTGGACATTGACACAGCCGCCCTTGTCGCGGCGGAATTCGATTATGAAGTTGAAAAAATCGGCCTGACCCTCAAAATTCCCGATCCGGAACCCGATCTGCCGGAAAGCCTGAAACCTCGTCCGCCGGTGGTGACCATCATGGGACATGTGGATCACGGAAAAACCTCCCTTCTGGACGCCATCCGCAAATCCAACGTGACGAGCGGCGAAGCCGGCGGAATAACCCAACACATCGGCGCTTATCACGTCAGGACAAAGCGAGGGGAAATCGTTTTTCTCGACACGCCCGGGCACGAGGCTTTTACCGCCATGCGCGCGCGCGGCGCGCAAATCACCGATCTCGTCATTCTGGTTGTAGCCGCGGATGACGGGGTAATGGAGCAGACCCGTGAAGCCATTAACCATGCGCGCGCGGCCAATGTTCCGATCATGGTGGCCGTAAACAAAATGGACAAACCCGGCGCCGACCCTGACCGCGTGTTGCGTGAACTTGCCGAACTCGGCCTTCAGCCGGAAGACTGGGGCGGGGATACCATTGTCGCCAGAGTTTCCGCAAAAACCCGCACCGGTCTGGACGATCTGCTTGAAATGGTCGCCCTGCAGTCGGAAATCATGGAACTCAAGGCCAACCCCGACAAACTGGCGCGCGGCCGCATCGTGGAAGCGCGTCTTGACAAGGGGCGCGGACCCATTGCCACGGTGTTGATTCAGCAAGGCACGCTCAAGCAGAGCGACAATTTCGTTTGCGGGGCCTCCTCCGGGCGTGTGCGGGCTCTGACGAATGATCAGGGCAAGAAAGTGAAATCCGCCGGGCCGTCCCTTCCTGTTGAAGTACAGGGATTTGAGGGAGTGCCTGATGCCGGCGAGGAATTTATTGTGCTTGAAGATGAAAAGCTGGCCCGCCGCATTGCGGACGGCATGGCGGCAAAACAGCGGGAACGCGATCTCGCCTCGGAATCCCGCGTCACACTTGAGACATTCCTTTCACGCCGGGCATCAGAGCAGGAAGCGTTGACGCTCAATCTGGTAGTGAAGGCGGATGTGCAGGGCAGTCTGGAGGCCATCACGGAAGCCCTGAACAAGGAAAGCACGGACAAGGTGCGGCTGCAAATCATGCACGGCGGAGCGGGCGCCATTTCGGAATCGGATATCATGCTGGCTTCCGCCTCCAAGGCCATCATCATCGGTTTTAATGTGCGGCCCACGGCAAAGATAAAGGAAACGGCCGAGCGCGAGAATGTGGATATCCGCTTTTACAACATTATTTACAAGCTTGTTGATGACATCAAAAACGCAATGACCGGCATGCTTGCGCCTGTACAGCGGGAAGTTTACCTCGGGCAGGCTGAAGTGCGGAAAACCTACAACGTGCCGAAGGCCGGCACGATTGCCGGTTCCTATGTGGCGGACGGCAAGATTGCCCGGAATGCCGGAGCGCGCCTTTTGCGTGACGGCGTTGTCATCTATACCGGAAAAATCGACTCCCTCAAACGCTTCAAGGACGATGCGCGGGAAGTGGTAAAGGGTAACGAATGCGGCGTCGGCCTTGAGAATTTTAACGACATCAAGGAAGGCGACGTTATCGAGGCATTTGAAACCGTGGAAGAAGCGGCCTCACTTTAAGGCCTGCTCACTTTTCAAAGGCCCCATGTCGCCTGAATTTTGCGATTATCGACCATGACTGTGTTTATGGGGCTGCTAACGGTGGAATTTCACCTTGACGGCAATGACAACCTCAAGGCGAAGCGCCGTGTCGCCAACAGCCTGAAGCAAAAAACCCGCCATAAATTCAATGTGGCCGTTGCTGAAGTGGGCAGCGAAAACAGCCACACGCGCCTCAGGCTGGCCGTGCTTTCCCTCTCCAACAATGAAACGCATTTGCGGAGCCGCATGGAAAAATGTCTGGAAATGATGGAAGCGGCATGTCCTGAAAAACTGGCGGACAACCATCTGGAAATTTATGCCGCCGAATGACCTGATTCCTTTTCCCTATCAGGACGGCGCGCGGCGCATGGCGGAAGCGATCAGAGGGATCAACGACGTCATCGTCGCGAGTCACGTCAACCTGGACGGCGACGCGGTCGGATCTTTGGCGGCGGCAGGGCATATTCTGCATCTGCTCGGCAAAAAATTCATGCTGTACAGCGGCACGGGCCTGCCGCAGTCCTTTTCGTTTTTATCTCTGCCGGACATTGTGCATACATCCCTTGAACGTCCTCCTCTGCTCCCCCGCAGCGCCCTTTTGCTTGACTGCAATGAACCGCACCGTCTTGGTCAGGAGCTGGCTGCGCGCATGTCCGGGCTTGCCGGCGTGAATATTGATCATCACCCCGGCAGGGGGATGGGAAGCCGTGCCAACTGGATATTCCCGCGGGCGGCGGCCACGGCGCAACTCATGGCCTATGTGGCTGCATGTCTGGGTTTGCCGCTCTCCGGCGGCGTCGCCGACGCCGTCGCCGTGGGCATAATCACAGATACAGGCGGTTTCCGTCACGGCAACACGGATGCCGACGCTCTGCAGCTCATGGTGCACTTGACAAAAAACGGCTGCAATATTTTCCGCTTGCGGGAACTTCTGGAGAATACCTGGACTCTGGGAAGAATGCGTCTCTGGGCGAAACTGATGTCCAGCGCGCGTCTTGAACGCGACAATACTGTGGCTTTTTGCCGCGTCATGTCGGATGACCTGCTTGAACATCAATGCGCCAAAGAGGATGTTGAAGGTTTTGTGGAGCATCTGCGCCGCTTGCGCGGCGTCAAGGTGGCAGCCCTTCTGCTTGAAGATTCCCGGCAAACGTGCAAATTCAGCCTGCGCTCCGCTGAGGGCAGCGATGTTCTTGCCGCGGCCTCCGCTCTGGGCGGCGGCGGCCATGTGAACGCGGCGGGCGGCACGCTGCGCCTTGCGCCCGGCCGGGCGGAAAGCGTTCTGCTGGACGCCGTATGCAAGCAGCTGGACAGAGAAAACCAGCCCGCCCTTTCCCGGGCAGATGCCTTGCCGGCAGGGGAGTAGATCCCGCAAACCGGAACGGAGGAACCCTATCAAGCGCGACTCCGCACCCCCCAGTACAGATAATGTTCCCGCACTGGCGAATTTGCGGCCTTGACAGACGCGTTGTGATCATATATCAAGGTGCCCGGGTTGTGACAGGAAACGGAAAGCGGTGTAAATCCGCTGCGGACGCGCCACTGTGACCGGCAACAACAACCAGCCGAAGCCACTGTCTGCCGCAGGCGGGCGGGAAGGCGAGGCAATTTCGGGCCGGAAGCCAGGAGACGACTTGTCGCAGCCGCCGCGACAGACGCGGCAAGGCAGTACTGTCTCGCGTACGGGCAACATGCCGGGACCACTTCGGATGCGGAACAACATCCCGAGTCTGGTTGCGCGTGAAATGGGCTGCCCTTTCAACATGTTATGAAAGGAGCGACCATGAAGACCCATATTCTCGGCTTCCCCTCCATCGGGAAACAGCGGGAGCTGAAGCAGGCTCTCGAATCTTTCTGGAAAGGCGGTTTTTCCGCTGATTCCCTTGCCGAAACCTGCACGGAATTGAAGAAGCGCCATTGGCGTATTCAAAAAAACGCCGGGCTTGATTATGTGAGCACCGGCGATTTTTCTCTATATGACCGCATGCTGGATATACTCTGCATGCTGGGCGCAATACCGCCGCGCTTCGCTCCCTGTCTGGCGGATGCGCCGCTGGAAAGGTATTTCAGCCTCGCGCGCGGTGATGCAGGGCGAAACATAGCCGCTTTGGAAATGACCAAATGGTTCGACAGCAACTATCATTACCTTGTGCCGGAAATTGACGCCGGCGTGCCTTGGACTGCCGGGCTCCACCCGGTTGTTGAAGACACGCGGCTTGCCAAACGGCTTGGTTTCTCTCCCAAACCCTCGCTCATAGGGCCATTCACCTGGCTGGCCCTGGCTAAATCCCAAGATGGGACAAAATGGTCGCGGCTTGACGCGGTTACCCCCGTTTACGCTGATGTTATCGCGAGCCTCGCGCCCTGCTGCGATTGCATTCAAATTGAGGAGCCGGCGCTGTGCACGGAACTTTTGCCGGAAGACACGGCTCCGCGCTTTCGCAAAGCCTATGCCGAGCTGAACGCGGCCTGCGGCGGCAAAAAACTCATGCTGGCGACGTATTTCGGCCCGCTTGGACGCAATCTGGAATTGGCCGCCGGTTCGGGCTGCGGCATCCTGCATGTCGACATGGTGCGCGGTCCAAAACAGCTTGAAGGCGTTTTGGACAAACTTTCCGGCGACACGGCGCTTTCGCTCGGCGTGGTGGACGGACGCAATATCTGGAAAACCGACTGTCAAAAGACGGTTCCGCTTATCAAGCGGGCTGTTTCCGCGCTCGGCAGTGATCGCGTCCTTCTGGGCTCAAGCTGCTCGCTGCTCCATTGCCCGGTGGACGTGACGGCGGAAACGGCGTTGCCGGAACACATCAGCAACCGGATGGCCTTTGCCGTGCAAAAATGCGCGGAATTGTCCGCCCTGCGCGAAATTGTCGAACGGGGAAACCATGCGGCCCTGAATGAAAATAGCGCTGTTCTGCGAGCCGCCGCCGAACACCCCGACAGCCGCGTTGAGGCCGTGAGGGAACGGATTTCTTCCGTCACGGAGTCCATGCTTTCACGCCAGTCGGCATACCCGGAACGCCATGCCGCGCAGGCCTGGCTCAACCTGCCCGTTCTGCCCACGACAACCATCGGTTCCTTCCCGCAAACACCCGCCATCCGCAGGACGCGCCTGGCCTGCAAGCGGGGCGACATGCCGGAAGCGGAGTACATCGCCGCCATCAGGCGCGAAATACAAGACTGCATCAGAAAACAGGAAAAGCTCGGCTTGGATGTCCTTGTGCATGGCGAAGCCGAGCGCAACGATATGGTCGAATATTTCGGCCAGCAACTCGGCGGATTCTGCTTTACGCAAAACGGATGGGTGCAGAGCTACGGAAGCCGGTGCGTGAAGCCCCCGGTCATTTACGGCGACGTGTACCGCAAACACCCCATGACAATCGACTGGATACTCTACGCGCAATCGCTCACGCGCAAGCCGGTCAAAGGCATGCTGACCGGCCCGGTAACGATTCTGTGCTGGAGTTTTGTGCGCGACGACCTGGAACGGAGCGAAGTCTGCAAACAAATAGCCCTTGCCGTTCGCGACGAAGTGCAAGACCTGGAAAAGGCCGGCATCCGCGTCATCCAGATCGACGAAGCCGCCCTGCGCGAAGGCATGCCGCTGACAAGCGCGGAAGCGGAAATCTATCTGCGATGGGCCGTGGATTCGTTCCGCCTCGCCTCCTCCGGAGTGGCGGACAGCACACAGATACACACGCACATGTGCTACAGCGAGTTCAACGCCATTCTGCCCTGGATAGCGAAAATGGACGCGGACGTCATCAGCATTGAATCCAGCCGCAGCCGGATGGAGCTTTTGGACGCGTTCACTGAATTTCACTACCAGGGCGAAGTCGGGCCGGGAGTATACGACATCCACAGCCCGCGCATACCTTCCGTGGAAGAAATGGCCGAACTGCTGCGCAGGGCCTTGCGGCACATCCCCAAAGAACAGCTGTGGGTGAATCCTGACTGCGGCCTGAAAACACGGCAGTGGGCAGAAGCTTATCCCGCTCTTGAAAACATGATCTCCGCCGCGTTGCGGGTGCGCGAAACTTTGGGAAGTGCCGTTTAGATCGCTCTGCAAGGATTTGTTCGCAAATCCTTGCCGCGAGATTGTCGCAAGGCGAATTCACTTCGCCGTCAAGCGACAATCTCAAGCGTAAAATGCTATAGAGCACAGCAAGTTTGAGATGACACATTCCGTTTCTCTCCGCGCTACGCCTGCCGGGCAGCGCCCTCAACCTCCGTTGTCACGGCCGATTTCCACGCCACTGCGCCCTCCCCTTTTATTGGCGATGGTCTTCTTCCTGTCCGCCGCGGGCTATTCCGCGCTCCTGGCTTTCTGGTATTCGGCTATCACCTTTTCGGCGACGGGCTGGGGCGCTTCTTCATAATGGGCAAACTCCATCGTGAAGAAACCCTGCCCACCCGTCATGGAGCGCAAATCCGGCGCATAGCGCAATACCTCGCTCATGGGCACATGGGCCTTGATTTCCGTGATGCCCGCCTGGGAGTCCGAACCGAGCACCTTGCCGCGCCGCGAGGAGAGATCGCCGATGACGTCGCCCATGTTTTCATCAGGAATGGAGATGGTCAGCAATACGATGGGTTCCAGCAGAACGGGCTTGAGGCTTTCCATGGCTTTTTTGAAGGCCAGGGAGCCGGCCACCTTAAACGCCATTTCCGAGGAATCCACGGTATGATAGCTGCCGTCGTACACTTTGACGCGATAGTCCACCACCTGACATCCCGCCAGAAATCCGCGGGCCGCCGCTTCCTGAATTCCCTTGTCAATAGCCGGAATGTACTGGCGCGGTATCACGCCGCCCACAATGGCGTCTTCAAATATGTAACCGGCGCCGCGCGGCAGGCCTTCCATTTCAATCCAGCAGTCGCCGAACTGACCGCGACCGCCGGATTGTTTCTTGTGACGTCCCTGCACCTGACATTTGCCGCGCACGGTTTCCCGGTAAGGAACCTTCGGCGTTTTGAGCACAATATCAATTTTATAGCGCCGTTTGGCCTTTTCCACAGAAAGTTCAATGTGCAGCTGGCCCATGCCCGAGAGCAATATATCGCCGCTTTCCTCATCGCGGGCGAGCTTCAGGGTTATATCCTCGTCCAGCAGACGCTGTATGGCCGCATAAACCTTGTCTTCCTCTCCCTTTTCTCTGGGGCTTAGGGCATACGTGATCAACTGCGGCGGCAGCTTGGGCGCGGGCAAGGCAAAGAGGGCCTTTTCGTCGCAAAGGGTATCGCCGCTGCGGGTGTTTTTGAGCTTGGCCACTGCCACAATGGCCCCGGGGCAGACGGACTCCTTGACAGGCGTTTGCGTTTTGCCCGTAAGGTATATTAAATTTCCAAGCCTCTCGTTTTCTTCGGCGCGCATGTTTTTGAGAACGGTATCTGTGGAAACGGTGCCGGAAAGCGCACGCAGAACTGAAAGCTGGCCGGAAAAAGGATCGGACAGCGTTTTGAACACAAAGCAGGCGGAAGGGCCATCCGGGGAGGCAAGGCGCTCATTGCCGGCAAGATCGGCAAATACCGGCCTGTCAAGGGGAGAAGGCAAAAGGGCCTCAACGGCGTCAAGAACAGCCTTGCCCCCCTTGTTTTCTATGGCGGAGCAGACAAGCACGGGCGTCAGCTCTCCGGAAATCACGCCCGCCCTGAGGCCGACGCTGAGTTCATCAGAATCAAGGCTGCCTTCCTCAAGATATTTTTCCATCAGGCCTTCATCGCTTTCCGCAATATTTTCGACAGTCACGTCATGCAGAAGCTGCACGTCGTCGGCCAGATCCGGAGGGATTTCAGCCTCCACAACGCCGCCGTCGGCAAACATCAGGGCTTTTCCCTTCAGCACGTCCACCACGCCCACAAAAGCGTCGCCCCGGCGTATGGGAATCTGCAGGACGACGGTTTTCACCCCAAGAGCAGACAGGCTGTCAAAAGCCATCTGAAAATCCGCCCTGTCCCGATCCAGCTTGTTTATCACGAACATGGCAGGCAAATTTTCCGCACGGACAAGATTCCAGAATTTTTTTGTCAGGGGACGGACGCCGTCAACGGCATCCAGCACAAAAAGCACACTGTCGACGCCCTTCAACAGATATTCCATGTCGCCGGTAAAATTGCCGTCGCCGGGAATGTCCACCAAAAAATGGCGGTTCCTGTTCCAAAGCCATGTAGCGAACGCGGGCTGGATAGAGCCGCGACGGCGTATCTCCTCAGGCTCGTAATCCAGGCAGGTTGTGCCCTCTTCAATGGCTCCCATGCGTGTGAGCGCGCCGGCATTGTACAGGAGCATTTCGGCGAGCGAGGTTTTGCCGCACCCGCCGGTTCCGACGAGGGCGAAAGTGCGTTGCATTTCAAGAGGCGTGGACATAATTCCCCCTTCATGTGAATGAAACAGGCTCCCTTGACAATATTTTTTTATGTTACAGTGTTGCCCGGTAAAAGGGAAGGCATTTCCTCACTTCGGCAAACCCATTCCCACGGCGACAAGTTTTGCGGCGCGTTCGGCCGCGTCACTGATCATGGCGGCCCCGCTATCCATGCACTCCTGAAGGCTCATGGCCGCAGCCGGGCAGGGCACGACAACGTCAATCCCTTTTGCCAGGACATCGCGCCAGCCTTTGCCCAGCCCGCCGGATACGCACACAACTGGCCTGTCGTGGCGTTTTGCCGCCTCGGCTACCCCAGCGGGAGCCTTGCCGTAAGCCGTTTGGAAATCCGTGTTGCCTTCCCCGGTAAAGACAATATCGGCGGAGCGCGCCAATTCCTCGAAATTCATGGCCTCCAGCACGATTTCCACACCGGGGCGCAAACGCGCATTCGTAAAGAACAAAAGCCCGGCTCCCAGGCCACCGGCGGCGCCCGCGCCGGGGATATCCGCCACGTCGCGCCCGGTTGCCGTTTTAGCTATTCCGGCATAGTGCGCCAGCGCCGCGTCAAGTTGTTCGACCATTTCGGGGCCGGCCCCCTTTTGCGGGCCAAATACCGCCGAAGCGCCGCGAGGGCCGCAAAGGGGGTTGTCCACATCACAGGCGACAAGAATTTCAAGATCGTCCAACCTGCCGTCCATGCCGGAAAGATCAAGGCTGTGCACGCGCGCAAGAGAAGCGCCGCCTTCCGGCACCTCGTGGCCTGAGGCGTCAAGAAAGCGCGCGCCAAGAGCGCGCGCGAAACCGGCGCCGCCGTCATTCGTGGCGCTGCCGCCAATGCCGAGCACAAGACGTTCAAGTCCGGCGTCAAGCACAGCCTTCACAAGTTCTCCGGTGCCTTTTGTTGTGGTAAGGCACGGATTGCGTTCTTGTTCTGCCACGAGAGGCAGGCCGGAAGCGGCGGCCATCTCGACCACACCCGTCACGCCGTCGCCAAGTATGCCCCAAACCGCCTCCAAAGGCCGCCCCAACGGACCGGTAACGGTTGCTTTCCGCAACCGGCCCTTTGTCGCGGCAACAATGGCCTGTACCGTACCCTCCCCCCCGTCGGCCACAGGCGCCTTGACAACCTCCGCCTGTGGGAAAACGCGTCTGATGCCGACTTCCATGGCTGATGCCGCGTCAAACGCGGAAACGCTACCTTTGAACGAATCAGGCGCTACAACGATACGCATATCCCACCCCCGTATTATGAAAATTTACTTCCCTGCCGCGTTAAAAACTTTTTCTGCCGTCAAGTTGCGAGTCCGCCATCCGGATGATATTGGCATAATATCTTATTATCAATAACGAATATTTTCGCAATTCTTTCTAGATCATCTCTTGAGTTCCGCCTGGAAATGGTATACCCTCACGTATGGTGACATGAAGAAGAAAGTCTGATTCAAGACCAAGCCGCAAATATCGGGGGCATTCATGCCGCAGGTAGCAGCACGCATCAACGCAGAGCAGGAACGATGGCTCAAGGACTACTTCCGCACAAAAAGCGCCGGAGCGGAATTTATTCTGCCCTGGGCGGTGGACACGTTCTTCCGGGCAATAAACAACATCAAACAGTTATTCAGCGCTGCCGAGCTGAAAACCATTGTGGAAGCCCACAGGGACATGAAACTCATGCCGGATCATACGCGGTTGTCCTATCTTCTGCTGCGGATCACGGACGCCTGCGATATCGGCAGCATTCACCTGCGCCATGGAGCAAGTAAATCCAACATGGAATCAAAACTCAAGGGCCTTGACGATACACAGGCGACGGCTTTAATGGTCTGGGCCTCAGCCTTCTGGGTCAGCCGGAATCACTCCTCCGCCAGCCTTGAGGAATACATCAAGGTCTACTGAAATTTCAAGGAACATCCTGACCTGTTGTAATATAATGCGGGCTTCACGTGCGCTCCGTGAAACGGACTCCACGCGTTTGTCACGCCTGTTTCCCCTGCCCGTTATTCCGGGGAGGAGGCCAGCCGGTCACGCCCCGGCCATTTCAAAAACGATAATGTGGGCGAATTCCAGTGGAGAAATGACAATATCCTCATCCGCAATTTCCAGGGCGTCGCGTGCGGACAGATGTATGCCGCCGATCAAGGCGCCGCCCTCTATCATGACCAGGTATGCCTGACGCCCGCGTTTGACCTGAAAAAAACTTGCCTTCCCGGCCGACAGGATGGTCGCGTAGACGTTCACGTCCTGATGAATCCGGATGGGCGAAGTATAGGGAAAAGCCCGCATTGTGAAAAGAAAAAAGAAACCCCTCCGGAGAAAGGAAAGATGGGTGAGGGTCCAGGCTGTCGCGGTGAATGACGACAGGATTGAGGCAAAAAGCTTTATGCTTGATTCGTATCCGGAACTGAAGAACATGTATTCGGCCGTAGACGCCAATACGCAGGTGCTGTATTTGAAAAACGCCAAAGCGACATTCTATTCATTCTCCGGAGATTCGAGGACCGTGGAATTTTAGCGCATGGCGCTGAAGCTGTCTGCCCTCCCGTCCAATTCCGCTCTCCGGCGGAATCGTCGCCGCGCCTGTCCCCCCTGCCTGCTTATCGATCCACCAAATAAAGGCAGGATGCTGTGAACCATCTCCGAAGAAATATCCATCAGCATGCTGACCCCACCAAGAACCCAAACACCTTTTGGAATTTGTCGTAATACAGTTCCGTCTTTCATCTTCATCTCACATATACCGTCTGAACATGGTAAAAGTCATTATCCCCAGGAACGTCATGAGAAGAGAACCGAAGACATGCAGCCCCACCAGGCACACAACTCTGAAAAGAAAGCGCTGTTGCAGAAGTATTATTGCTTCCGCCGAAAAAGTGGAAAAAGTTGTCAACGCTCCGAGAAAGCCGGTGATGATAAACAGGCGCCACTCGTATGCGATGCCCGGATTGAAGGCAAAGACGCTCAGGGCAATCCCTATGCAATAACCGCCTAGTGTCATGTCATCAGTCAAGTGTCGGATAAAGCCGTTTAAGTTTTATCCGGCACTTGTCGGTGGTAAATTGCCAGTC
>JAISOT010000119.1 GCA_031275465.1 Desulfovibrio sp. | reverse complement strand
TGTGTCCTTTGTCCGAAACGCCCACATCCGGCCGCCTTTGTTCAGCTTGCATGGCGCTTTCTTTAAGCATATACTCAACAACACTATTTTGAAAACGTTGGACAAAGCCAATGTGTTGTCAAGCATCTCAAGAGCGCGGGCGGCTTCCGGCATGATAATCGTACTTACAGGCGCCGGCGTCAGCCAGGAAAGCGGTCTTCAGACCTTTCGCGGGGCCGGGGGGCTGTGGAACGGCATACGGGCGGAGTATCTGGCCACGCCCGAGGCTTTCGAGCGCGAGCCCGAACAGTTTCACGCGTTTTACAACATGCGGCGCCGGAGGCTGCTGGACCCGGAAGTGGCGCCCAACGCCGCGCATCTGGCTCTGGCCAGGCTTGAGCGGGAGTTGGACGAATCCCTGCTGCTGATAACGCAGAATGTCGATAACCTGCATGAGCGCGCGGGGAACGCCAATCTTCTGCACATGCACGGCGAGCTGCTGAAGACCCGGTGCACGCGGTGCGGCGGGACGTTCAACTGGGAAAAGGATATCCTCGGCGAAGACGCCTGCTCTGGGTGCGGAAAATTCGGAACCTTGCGGCCGGACATCGTGCTGTTTTCGGAACGGCCTTATTTCATGGAAGAGATTGACGAAGCGCTGGAGCGCTGCCGCATGTTCGTGTCCATAGGCACGTCGGGCTCCGTTTACCCCGCCGCAGGCTTTGCGGGCCGCGCCCGTCAATGCGGAGCGCGCGTGCTTGAACTGAATCTGGAGCCTTCCTCCGGCGCGGCGGCCTTTCATGAAGGCCGCTATGGCAGGGCCGGGGAGATTGTTCCCGCCTGGGTCGCTGAAACGCTGGCCGGGGAATAGGCCGCCCGCCTGGGAAAGGCCGCCGGCAATGGCTGGCCCGCTCCGTTTCAGGTTTTGAGCCTCGCGGCTTTCGCCAGCAGTCCCGAAGGGTCGCGCAAGGTAATTTGACGGTTTGAAACGCTGACAAGATCGTCTTCCTGCAATTCCTGCAGCAAGTCACTGACGGTCGGCTGTGTTGAGCCTATCATGGCCGCGATTTGTCCCTGCGAGATGCGCAGGGCAATTCTGACGGGCGAATTCCATGCGCCGGCATCGGGCAATTGTTCATAGCCAAGGGCGATAAGCAGCTTTATGAGCCGCTCCATCACGGAGCAGCTCACAAGATCGCTAATATTTTCACTCAATTGTCTCAGACGCGACCCCAGCACGGTTATGACTCTGCGCGCCAGGGCATAATCGCCGGCGAGAACTTTATCAAATTCCGAGCCGTTCATGGAATAAATCTCAGCCGGCGTGATCGCCTGGGCGTTGGTTTTGCGGGGATAATCGTTGAGAACCTCGGAGAGGCCGAACATTTCACCGGGGCGACGCAGAAAAAATACCGGTTCTTTGCCGGACTCGCTGATGCTGAAGATGCGTACCAAACCCGACTTGAGATAAAAACAGGAATCCCCCCTCTCCCCTTCAAAAAAAACAATGCCGTTTTTTTTGTATTCGCGACGTTGGGCGTGGGCGAGAAAGCGTTGCTTCTGCGGCTCCAGATTCGCGAAAAACTCCTGCCTCTGAAGATGCCAGAGATCGTGCATGGCCGTACTCCCGGACTTTTTCAGGAGTTTTCACTTTGTTCTGTTGACGCAGATGTAGGTGAACTCCTTGCCGTGAATATCGCGACATGTCCACGTGACGGACTTCTTGCCCATAACGGGTTTCAACGTGGCCTTGTAATAGCCGAGCTGGTACGGCACCCTGGTTTCCAGCGCGGCACGGGGGCATTTTTTGACGCAAGACATGCAGTCCCAGCACTCATTGGGGGCGCGACAATAGGCTCTGCCAGTCTCGGGGTGAACCGCCATAAGGTCGCCGGGGCAGCTTTCCTCACAGTGGGATTCAGCCCGCCCCGGGCATCCGTTGCATCTGCGCGCATCAACTTTCGGCGGCATAACGGCGTCTCTCCTGAGAAAAGTTCAGCCCGGGCGGCGGTCGTCGGGAACGATTTGCCGGTAAGGGCGGGTAAAAACATCAATTTTTCCCCTGGCAGGATCGCGTCGGCTTTCAATAAAGCAATTGAAATCCCTGTCGTTCTTTTCCGGATAGTCAGTCCTGGTCTGCCATCCGGCCCAGCGGGTTTCTCTGCGCGCTTTCAGATGGCGGACAACGGCCTCGGCCACATCTACCCTGTCCATGGTTTCCATCGCCTGCATCAGTTCGTGTGTATCCTGCGCCCTGAGATGGATAAACTGGCTTTGAAGCATGGTGATGTGGAGCAGCGCGTAATCAAGCAGTTCCTCATTGGTGCGGTAAAATTGGCTTACCCCGCCCGCGTACTCGTCCATGAGACGTTGAAGGCGCTCTTTCATTTCAACGGGGCGGATGCCTTCATCGTTTCTCGTGAGCAAAGGAGCGTAGACGCGTTTTTTCTCCCGCTTGACGTCATCCGGGTTGACCGGGAGGAGCCTGCGCCCCTTTATATAGTCTACAGCGCCGCGCGCTGCAAGTTTTCCTTCAGCGCAACAGCCGCCCACGAATTTGTTGGGATTGCCGCCGGCGGTTTCACCTGCGGCAAACAAGCCGGAAATGGTGGTCATGCGCTGCATGTCCACCCAATAGCCTCCTCCCGTGTGCCCGCCGAGGATATAGGGGTCCGATCCGTATATTTCAACAGGTTCCTTTGCCACATCCTGACCGCGACTGGCGAGAAAAAGGACGAAGGAGGGGCGTTCGTTCAGATAATCGCGCATCATGGCGGCGATGGCCTCCGGTGTCATCTTCGTCGTGTCGCAGTAGCAGGGGCCGCGGCCCGCCAGCCATTCCTCCATCGGAGCGTTGGCCCGGATGAAGCGCGGGGCCGCTTCTCCTCCAAGATGCTCATAGCGGCTCATGACGCGCTCGCCCTTCGCGTTGACAATGGGTGCCCTGTAACCCACGGAAATGGTGTCAACAGGCCCGCAGAAGTCCTTGGTGCGCGTGGCAACCCAGCGTTGCTCAAGGCTGGTCAGCTCGCCGCCTTGTCGAAAGCCCATGGCATAACCGGAACCAACGCAATAGGGACACATCCATATTTGCGCACCGCTGTCGGTGGAATCGGCCGTATAGGATTTATAGAGCGTGCCTGCCCCACCGGTAGAAACAACCGTGGCTTTTGCGCGAAAAACGTAAAATTCGCCGTCACGCACGCCAAGACCGGTTGCTCCCGCGCAACGTCCTTCGTGCATGAGCAGGGCCGTTCCCGCAATGCGGTTATAGACGTCCGCGCCGCTTTCAATGGCTTTTTCAGCCATAATGGGCTTGAGTTGCTCACCGTGAATGGATATGTCCCATTCGCCGCGATAACGGACGGCCCCCTGTCCGTCGCGTAAAATCGGCAGACCCCAGCGCTCAAGATCATTCACGGCATCATTCAGTTCGGCGGCGTTGGAAAGGGCCAGATCTTCCCGCAAGGGGCCGCCGCCGACCTGCGCCCGACTCCAGCGCACAAGATCCTCAGGGGTTTTTCCTTCCGGAATGTAGGTGTTGATGGCGTCCATGCCGGCCGAGCACGCGCCGGAACGCATGATTTCCGCCTTTTCCATGATGACGACCTTGAGGGCCGGGGCTATTTTTGCCGCTTCAACCGCGACAAAACAGCCGGCGTTGCCGCCGCCCACAATGAGCAGATCGCATTCCACAATGCGGGTTGCAATGTCCTCAAGACGTTCTGGTTTAAAATTTCTCATGCGTGCCGCTGGAATATTGGCCATCGGAATTCTCCTTGTATCCGGCTGCGCTTTCTGTTCCGCCCGGACGAATTCGGGCGGATTCGGTTACTTGTTGATTCCGCTGTTCCGGCGGACGGTTTTGACGACGATATAAATGGTCAGCGCCAGAAGCATGACAGCGACAGGGCGCGTCAGAAACATCAGGGGAGACTGTTCCGAGGCGATAATGACCTGCTGGAGCGATGTTTCCCAGATAGGGGCGAGAATGAACCCAATGATCAGACAGATGACGGAGTAGTCAAATTTGCGCATAATGTAGGCGAGTACGGTGAAAAAAAGCATCAGCGTCACGTCGAAGGCCGCGTACTGCGCGAGGTAGGCCCCCATGACGCAGGTGAAGATAATAATGGGATAGAGTATGTTCGAAGGCACTTGAACCGCCCTGCAAAAAGCTCGCAGGCCGAGACGGCCCACGCCCAGAAGCAGCAGGTTGGCGATGACGAGGTTGCCGTAGACGGAGTAGATAAAGCGGGCGTTTTGCTCGAACATCAGCGGACCGGGTATCATGCCGTGAATGACGAACGCTCCGATGAGCAGCGCCGAGGCGACGTTGCCTGGAATCCCCAGTGTGAACAGGGGGATGAGGCTCGCGGCGACAACGGCGCTGTTGGCCGATTCTGAAGCGGCAATGCCTTCAAGGTTGCCCTTGCCGAAGCTTTCCGGATGCCGGGAATTTTTGACCGCTTGATCGTAGGCGAAAAACGACGCCACAGGCGCCCCGAGTCCGGGCAGGGCTCCCACAATTGTACCGACTACGGAAGAACGGAAAAGGGTTTTCAGGCAGGCCGCGTATTCCTTCAGGGCGAGGAGGCGGTCCTCGGGCCGCGTTGAGAGAGGGACAGGCCCGGCGGCGGCTTTCTGGCCGAGATGTTGTTCCAACTGAATGATAATTTCTGAAAAGGCCAGCATCCCGATGCCGATGGGAATAAGTGAAATGTTCCTCTCCAGTTCGGTTATGCCGAACGTCAAACGCGGCATGGCAGAAACGGGCTCAATGCCCACTGTGCCGGTGAGTACGCCCATGGCGGCGGCAATAAGACCCCGGGTGAGAGATTTTGTGCCGATTCCCGCAATAATGGTCATGGCCAGGCAGATAAGGGCAAAGATTTCCGGCGGCCCCATGTACAGCGCGACAGCGGCTAACGGCGCGGCGACAAAAATGAGCACCAACGTGGAGAAAGCATCCCCCGTGACGGAAGCGTAGAGAGCCATTCGCAGGGCTTTTTCCCCCTTGCCCTGCACCGCCAGCGGGTACCCGTCCCAGGTGGTGGCGGCGGCCTCAGGAGTGCCGGGCGTGTTCAAAAGCACGCCGGTGATGGCGCCGCCGAAAAACGCGCCCTTGTTCAAGCCGACCAGAAAGCCAATGGCCGCCACCGGCGACATGTAATAGGAAAACGGGATGCACAGGGCAATGGCCATGGGACCGTTTACGCCGGGGATGGCCCCGGCTGTCATGCCCGCCGCGACGCCGGCGAGGACAAAACACAGGTTGGCGGCGTTCAGCGTGTCGGCAATTCCGGCAACTATTGTTTCAAACATGACGTGTCCTTCACGGATACCGTGACTTCAGGGCATGGGGACGCCCAGAGCGAAACGCATCGTCGCATAGACGGCCAACACAGGCGCAACCGCGACGGCGACGAGGATCAGCGGTCGGCGCTGGCGGCAGGCCAGCTGGATAATAATCATGAAGGCGATGCCGGCGGGAATGAAGCCTGCATGCGACATGGCCGGCATGAGCAGGGCGCACGGCAGGATGAAGACCGGCAGATGGAGCGGATGGGCCGGGAGAAAAAGCCTTGATTTGTCCGTCTGGCTGTCTTTCCGTAAGGTCAGATAACAGCGAAAAAGCCCCGCCAGTGCCAGCGCCAGCATACATAAGGCGGCAACGCTGGGAAGCAGGGAAGCCGGAATGCCATAGCCCGGATGTTCCGGCATGTTGCCGGGGATGAGCCACAGCAGAAAAGCAAGACTGCACAGAATGACGATACAGTAACCTGTTATGTCCCGTTGCGATGCGGGCATGGTTCCTCCCTAGAAAAAATTTCGCCTTCCAGAGCACGTTACGCTTACGATTGTCGCTTGACGGCGAAGTGAATTCGCCTTGCGACAATCTCGCGGCAAGAATTTGCAAGCAAATCCTTGCAGAGCAAATTATACATGTTCAATGTTGAGTTGCTCTATCCCTGTCCTGATTGTGATTCCGTTCAGAAAATCATTGTCCGTCTCCTTTGGCAAAGCGGGCAGCGGCGTTCACGATGTAATCATGAGCGGCAGCGGGGCCGAAATCCACCTCCCGCATACGCAGCTTTCGGGTGATGAAATCGCGAAACTCCTTTTTTTTGCCGATGGCGTCAATGGCGCTGTTCAGACGGATACGCGCATGATCCGGCAACCCCGTCGGCGCGGCGAGCACCACATACATCTCCACGGATTCATTCCACCCCAGATCTTTCAATGTAGGAACATCAGGCAGCACGGAGAGGCGTACCGGCGTCGTCGCCGCCAGTATCCTGAGCTTTCCGTCGGCGATGTAGTCAAACATGATGGCCCCTGTATGGCCGATGTCGGCATGCCCGCCCAAAACGGCGGCAATGATGGAGGGACCGCCCGTGCTGGGCATGAGGGAAACAGGTACGCCCTCGCCTGCGGCGATGCGTTTTACCACGTCACGATCGTCGGAACCTTGGAACATGTAAGTTAACCCTCTGCCTTGCCCTTTGGCCCAGGTAAAGGCGTCCTTGAGCGTTTTCCACGGGCGGTCGGGCCGGCAGATGATGCCGCTTTGATTCAGTCCCAGCAGCGTGAGGAATTCAAAATCTTTCAGGGTGTATTTCGTGATCATGATGTACGGCGAATAGGTGAACGCCGCGGTGGCTGAAACCCCGAGCGTGTATCCGTCGGCGGGGGAGGCGGCAAGCCCGGTGGCCATGACGCTTCCGTGGGAGCCGCCCGGGTTGTTGGATACAAGCACGGGCTGCCCCAGCTCGTTTTTCAGTTCTTCAGCCAGCGCACGGGCAAGCAAGTCAATTTGCGCTCCCGGGTTCACCATAGTCAGCATTTTTATGGGATGATCGGGATATTCCGCAGCCGTTGCCGTCGAAATCAGTACAGGGGACACTGAGGCCAGCATGACGTAAAGCAGACTGAGAATCCTGCGCATGGGAAGACTCCTTGTTTTCATTGTAACACGCGCTTGCCCGCTGTCGATTTTGCATAACACATGAAAAGACGGAAAGAATCTATCAGCTGGCTGATAAGAACATCACCAAAACATGAACACGGTGGGGGAATGATATTTGATCCGGCCGGGCCGGGAAATAATTTTTTCAAATATGCAAAGAAAAATCGGGCATACAGTATGGCAGCATGGGACGCGGCCTCCGATGTCCGCCTCGTTTTTGTCCTGCGGGAAAAGCCGGTCTATGCAGAAAGGCGCTCCATGCGCTCGCGCGCTTTGGCAAATCCGGCGGAGGATCTGCGGATGACGCTCTCGTCCACGCAAAAAGCCAGGCGAAAATATCCAGGGCAGCCAAAGCCGGAACCCGGCACGGCCAGAATGCGTTCTTCCTGCAGGGCGTTGACGAAAGCCACGTCATCGCCGCCGGGAGCCTTGGGGAAAAAGTAAAACGCGCCCGCCGGCATCTGAAATTCATAACCCGCCCGGGAAAGAACTTCGGCCATGGCCCTGCGGCGCGTCGCATAGACGGCTATATCCACCTGGCTCTCCAGAGAGGCCGCCATGAGATGCTGTCCGACGACAGGCGGGTTTACGAAGCCAAGAATGCGATTGGTCAGATTCAGCGCGGCCATGAGTTCCTCTTTTTCCTTCAGCGCCGGCGATACGGCCACATAGCCGATACGCTCGCCGGGCAGGGAAAGATTCTTGGAGAAGGAACTTATGCATACCGCGTAAGGATAGAGCGGCAGTACCGAAACCGGAGCGGCCCCGTCATAGCGGAGAAACCGGTACGGCTCGTCAGAGGCCAGCCAGACGGGCCTGCCGTATTCCGCGCTCTTGTCTTCGAGCAGTTTCGCGAGTGCCCTGAAGTCCTCGTTGTCGTAAACAGCGCCGGTGGGATTGTTCGGCGAGTTGACCAGAACGACGCGCGTCGTCGGCCCCAGGGCATTTTCGAGCGCTCTGATGTCCGGCCTGAAGGTGTCTTTCCGGCTCATCACCGCCCGGAACCTGCCGCCGTGGTTTTCCGTGTAAAAGCCGTATTCCACAAAATAGGGGGCTATGCCGAGCACTTCTTCGCCGGGGTTGAGCACGGCGCGCAAAAAGGCATTGAGGCCGCCGGCCGCGCCGCAGCTTAAAATCACGTCTTCAGCCGTCAGGGGCGCGCCGTGCTCTCTGCTCAGGCGGGAAGCGAGTTTTTCCCGCGCCCAGCCAAAACCGCCGTTGGGCATGTAGCCGAAAGCGAACGGCTCCCCGGCGCGTTCGGCGAACTCGCGAAGAGCTTCGGCCACAGCCGGCGGTGCCGGCAGATCGGGATTGCCGAGGCTGAAATCACACACGTTTTCTTCGCCGAACCGCGCCTTGAGCCTGCCGCCGGCCTCGAACATGCGGCGTATCCAGGAGGCGTTCTGAAGGTATGAATTTACGGCGTCGGAAAGAATGGACATTGTGGCCTCCTCTATGGTATTTGGAAACGAAGTGTCCGGCGTCGTTTCAAAGAAGCCGGAAAAACCGGTTGCGCGCGATCTGTCGCTGGAGGTTTTTGATGAACTTTGGAAGACATGTCCGAATCGCGATTTTTTTCTGGGCTGCCCTGCTTCTTCCCGCCTGCGCCGGCAAAGATGCCGGCGGCCCGTCCTCCGACATGTCTGTTTATGTCGAATGGGGCGAAGTGCACAGATGCTCGCGCATTTCTCCGGAAATCACCGTCTCCGGCGCGCCCGCCGGCACGGAATATTTTGACGTCCGCCTTGTCGAGTACGGCGAGGAAGACCGCTTCAGGGGCGGGGGATCCTGGCCGAACGACGGTTCCGGCGTGATTCCTGAAGGCGCGATGATGAAACATTACCACGGGCCTTGTCCGCCGGTCGGGCAGGCGAAAGAGTATGCCTTCATTGTTTCCGCCATGGGCAAAAACAGTATTCAGCCCACGGCAGTGCGGGTGTACCGCTTCACCCAGGAATAGCCGTTCCCGATTC
Organism: Desulfovibrio sp.; assembly: GCA_031275465.1. Lineage (GTDB taxonomy): Bacteria > Desulfobacterota > Desulfovibrionia > Desulfovibrionales > Desulfovibrionaceae > Desulfovibrio. The sequence goes on along the minus strand of JAISOT010000119.1, from coordinate 10,828 downwards.
GTCATTTTTGCAGGCCCATTTCCGTCAACGGGTCTGAATTCGACTCCTTTTCCGGACCCGTTGTCGGTATGACGGCGGGAACGGCGCTGACAACGCGGCGACGCGGCGCGTTTTCCACGGAGACAGCCGCGTCGGCCGTGTCTGTTTTTCGCGCCGCCGGTTCGGGCAGACCATTGTAAAGAGCCCAGAAGCCCGGATACAAACCGGCCATGACGGACGGGTTGCCCAGCCTGAGGTGCGGACGCGCGCATGCCGCCAGGGCGAAGGCGAGCGCCCATACGGGGTTCGGCGCGTTCCACACGCCGGGTTCTTGTTCCTTTTTGCGCAATTTTCCATCCCCGGCGAGGGTGAGGCCGACGGCCTGAAGGAAGCAGTATGTCTCCTGTTTCGCATTGTTGTCGGCCTTTGCCAGCAAGGCCGTTATTTCCGCGTCGCCGTCGCGCAGGGCGGCGCAGGCCGCAAGGGCCAGGGGCAGCGGCAGCCATTCCTCCGGGAAATCCCGGGGCAGGTCGGCAAGACGCGCCGTCGTGATTCGCGCGGCGCTGGCCTGAATTCCGTCTCCATTTTCCCGGAGGTCGAGGCCCGCCTGTCTGAGCAGTTGCAGACCCGCCCGCGCCTGAGGCCATGCCGGCCAGAAACCGTCCAGGCGGACTTCGCCGGAGAGGGCCAGGGGCAGGGACAGCAGAAAGAGCGCAAGTTCCGGTTCCATGGGGAGAACGCCTTTCTGGGGAAGGCGCAATCTGCCCGGCGTAACGCGTATGCTGTCGCGTCCGATCTCCGCATTCACGCCGGCCGCCTGCAGCAGAGGCAGCGCCCTGCATTGCAGTAGACCTTTGTGGGGATGGTCAGCCACATCCAGCGTGAATGCCTTTGGGTATCCGTGCGCGGCCAGAAGCAGCGCTTCGCCGAGTTCCGGCGGCACGTCGTGGGGCAGGGACACGACATCGGGCAACATTCCGGAGCATTCCAGGCGCGCCGGCAGGCCGTTGCTTTTGGGGATCACATGCGCCAGCCGCGCGCCCAGCGCGGACAAAAAGCGTCGCACGGCGGACAGGTCCGCAAGTTTGAGACCGCTGTCTCCGGACAATCTGACCCGCGAGGGGCGCCCCAAATAATGGGCGAGAATCAGATGAAAATTCCACGCGCTGTCACCCACGTGCAGGGCCTTGTCCGGCGCCTCGAGCGCTTTTGCCTCGCGCGCCGTGATGCGCCCGTCCTTCTGGATCAGGTTCGCTCCAGCCTGATTGAGCATTTTCAGGCAATCAAGCACAGGGCCGTTCATGAGGCAGGGTTCGAGGGAAAGGGGCGAGCCTGCGGCGGCGGCCAGCATAAGCAGGCCGCGCGTGGCGCGACAGCACAGCGGGCCGCGCATGTTCAGGCGCACCGGTTTCTGCGTGGGGGCCAGGTTGAATCCCGCGTAGGCCTGCTTTGCCCTGTTGTCCGTCTCTTCCGGTTTCGGAAAAAATTCCAGTTCCTGCATCAATGAAAAAAATTGGGCGCAAAGACGGGCGTCCGAACTCACCTTCGCCGCGGCATCCTTCCAGGATGCGCGGAGAAAGCGCTCCTCCGCGGCCTCCAGAAAACCTTTGCTGTTGTGCATGCGCCGCAGAAAATTGTAGCGGCGCACAAGGAGTTTCAGGATGTCCCTGTCAACGTCGCAGACGACGTCACGCAAGGGGCGGCGCGTTTTCGGGGAGGCGGGCTTGTCCATGTCGCAGGTCCTGTGGAGGCGTTTACCGTTGTTGACGCCCGCATTCTCTAGCCCGAAACAGCGCCGCTGACAAGGCCGGATCGGAAGGCGGAATATAGGATGTCTGGTAATGATCATAAATTATTGTATATTTTTCTCGGGCGGGAGTCAAAGAAGCAACGGAGGCAAGAATGGTGAAATATTCACCCGAAATCAATTGATAATTATAAATTTCTTCAAACGAATCCAAAAAATTCGCAAAAGGGGCTTGACGCGCACCGGTTATGCTTGTTACTAAATGCGCAAGCCCCGCGCCTCTGTGTTTGGGGCATTCGACGGGGCGGGACCGGGTTGTCGGTAACGACTGCCTGCGCCTCGCTGAACTTCAGCGAAGTTTTGTAACTTTTTACAAGGTGGAGGATAACTTATGCCGACGTTTGTCGATCCGTCCAAATGCGACGGCTGCAAGGGTGGTGAAAAGACGGCCTGCATGTACATTTGTCCCAATGACCTCATGATCCTTGATTCCGAGGAGATGAAGGCCTACAACCAGGAACCCGACGCCTGCTGGGAATGCTATTCCTGCGTGAAAATCTGCCCGCAGGGCGCGATTACGGCCCGCCCCTACGCGGACTTTGCGCCTATGGGCGGCACCTGTATCCCCATGCGTTCGGCCGATTCCATCATGTGGACCGTCAAGTTCCGCAATGGAAGCGTGAAACGTTTCAAATTTCCCATTCGCACTACGCCTGAAGGTTCCATCAAACCTTACGACGGTCATCCGGAAGGCGCCAGCCTGGACGATCAGCTGCTCTTCACGGAATCGGCCCTGGCAAAGCCCAAAGAAGCGATCAGCAAAAAATTTGATGTTGCCGAGAGCGACAAGACCGTAACTGAGATGGAACACGGCCGTTAAGCCGTCTTTGAACAAAACAAGTGCGATAAGGAGAATGCCATTATGCCTATGATTCCCTCGAAGGAAAAAAACAAGGGCGTTGAGATTGCCGAACCCGAAGTCAAAGAACATAACGTTGACCTTCTTATTGTGGGCGGCGGCATGGGCGCCTGCGGCGTCGCTTATGAAGCCGTGCGCTGGGGCGACAAGCAGGGATTGAAGATCATGCTTTGCGACAAGGCGGCGCTGGAGCGTTCCGGCGCCGTGGCCCAGGGGCTTTCCGCCATCAATACCTATCTCGGCAAAAACACCCCGGATGATTATGTGCGCATGGTCCGCACCGATCTTATGGGTATCGTGCGCGAAGATCTCATTTTTGACGTGGGCCGCCATGTGGACGATTCCGTCCACCTGTTCGAGGACTGGGGCCTGCCCTGCTGGATCAAGGGCGAGGACGGCCACAACATGGACGGAGCGAAGGCCAAGGCTGCCGGCAAATCGTTGCGCAAGGGCGACGATCCCGTGCGTTCCGGCCGCTGGCAGATGATGATCAACGGCGAGTCCTACAAGTGCATCGTGGCCGAAGCGGCCAAAAACGCGCTGGGCGAAGCCCGCATCATGGAACGTATTTTTATTGTGAAGCTGCTGCTTGACAAAAATACCCCCAACCGTATCGCTGGCGCCGTTGGCTTTAACCTGCGCGCCAACGAAGTGCATATTTTCAAGGCCAACGCCGTTGTGGTGGCCGCGGGCGGCGCGGTGAACGTGTACCGCCCCCGTTCCACCGGCGAAGGCATGGGCCGCGCGTGGTATCCCGTATGGAACGCCGGGTCCACCTATACCATGTGCGCTCAGGTCGGAGCGGAAATGACCATGATGGAAAACCGCTTCGTGCCGGCCCGCTTCAAGGACGGCTACGGCCCTGTGGGCGCGTGGTTTCTGCTCTTCAAGGCGATCGCCACAAACTCGAAGGGCGAGGACTACTGCATCAAGAACAAGGAGCTGCTCAAGCCCTATGAGGCGCGCGGCTATGCGAAGGGCAATGTTATCCCCACCTGCCTGCGCAACCACATGATGCTGCGTGAAATGCGCGAAGGCCGCGGCCCCATCTATATGGCCACGGACGCCGCCCTGAAGAAAACCTTCGCCACGCTGGACGAGGAGCAGCAGAAAGAGCTGGAGTCCGAAGCCTGGGAAGACTTCCTTGACATGTGCGTCGGCCAGGCCAATCTCTGGGCCGCCACCAACACCATGCCCGAAGAGCGCGGCTCCGAGATCATGCCGACCGAGCCGTATCTGCTCGGCTCGCATTCCGGCTGCTGCGGCATCTGGGTTTCCGGCCCCGACGAGGAGTGGGTGCCGGCCGACTACAAGATCAAGGCATCCAACGGCAAGGTGTACAACCGCATGACCACCGTGGAAGGGCTGTTCACCTGCGCAGACGGCGTGGGCGCATCCGGCCACAAGTTCTCCTCCGGCTCGCACGCCGAAGGCCGCATCGCCGGCAAGCAGATGGTGCGCTGGTGCGTTGATCACAAGGACTTCAAGCCGGAAATCGGGGAAACGGCAGACGAGATCAAAAAGCTCATCTACCGTCCGTATTACAACTATATTGAGGGCAAGGCCGCTTCGACGGATCCCGTGGTCAACCCCAACTATATTTCGCCCAAGAACTTCATGATGCGTCTTGTCAAATGCACGGACGAATACGGCGGCGGCGTGGGCACCTACTACACCACTTCCGATGCCCTGCTGAAGACGGGCTTCAACCTGCTCGGCATGATGGAGGAGGACTCGGCCAAGCTGGCGGCCCGTGATCTGCACGAACTGCTCCGTTGCTGGGAGAACTATCATCGTCTCTGGACGGTGCGCCTGCACATGCAGCACATCGCCTTCCGCGAAGAGTCCCGTTATCCCGGCTTCTACTACCGGGCAGACTTTCTGGGGCTTGACGACAGCAAGTGGAAGTGTTTTGTGAACTCCAGGTACAATCCCGCCACCGGAAAAACGGAGATATTCAAGAAGCCCTATTATCAGATCATCCCTGACTAATCGGCGCTTGCACAACAGAGAAGGGGGCGGCCGCAAGGCGGTCGCCCCCTTCTTTCCGCGGCTGCGCCTCTCCGTTGCCGGCCGCTTGAAAACTACGCAGGAGGATATCCAGGATGTCCAATGCCATTCTCGTCGTGGGCGGCGGCTTTGCAGGCCTGACGTCCGCCATCGAAGCGGCGGAGCTGGGTCACGACGTCTTTATTGTAGAAAAATCGCCCTGGCTGGGCGGCCGTGTTGCCCAGCTCAACAAATATTTCCCCAAACTTTGTCCCCCCTCCTGCGGGTTGGAGATACAGTTCCAGCGCATCAGGAAAAACCCGCGCGTAAAATTTTTCACTCAGGCGGAACTTGTGGGACTTTCGGGAGGCAAGGGGGATTATACGGCGAAAGTCCGCCTGACCCCGCGCAGGACCGCCCCCCACAATGTGGATTTTTCCTTGCTGGCCTCCACGCTTACCGGCGAGACCGGCAATGAATTCGATTTGGACCTCTCCAGGCGCAAGGCCCTGTACAAGGCAATGCCTTTTGCCTTTCCCGATCGCTATGCGCTTGATGCGCGGACGCTTTCAAAGTCGGACATGGCCCGCGTGGCAGGCGCGAAGTTTATTGAGGCCGCTGAAGAGGCGCGGGAGATCGCGCTGGACGTGGGCGCCGTCATTGTGGCGACAGGCTGGAAGCCCTATGATGTGACGCGTCTGACCAATCTTGGGGCCGGCTCGGTGAAAAACTGCGTTTCAAACATGCAGCTGGAGCGGCTTGCTTCTCCCTTCGGGCCGACGCAGGGCAAAATCGTGCGTCCCTCGGACAGCCGTGTTCCCCTGAATGTCGCCTTTGTGCAATGCGCAGGTTCGCGGGATCAAAACCATCTGAATTATTGTTCCTATATCTGCTGCATGGCGACGCTCAAACAATGCCTGTATCTTTCGGAGCAGAATCCGAATGTCGGTATTACCGTGTATTATATCGATTTACGCGCGCCGGGCCGTTATGTGAACGTGCTTGAAAAAGTCGAGGCCCGGCCGAATGTGTCTTTTATCAAAGGCAAGGTGGCCGATATTGTTCAGGCGGAAGGAGACAGGGTGACGCTCACGGCCGAAGACGCCGTGCGCGGCGAAAAATTGACCCTCACGTATGATCTCGCCGTGCTGGCCACGGGCATGCAACCCACGCTCGCCGGTGAAAATCCACCTTTGCCCCTGTTGCTGGACGAAGACGGTTTTGTCGCCGGGGGCGAGGAAGCCGGCATTTTTGCCGCCGGATGCGCCCGCATGCCTTTGGACGTCACGCGCACCGCGCAGTCCGGCACGGCCGCCGCCCTGAAAGCGGTGCAAACGGTGAAAGGGAGGTAGGCGGCATGGCCGGAAAAATTGGCGTCTATTTTGATATGCAAAACATTGGCGGGGGCCTTGACGTTGAGGCTCTGGCGGCGCAGACGCGTGAAAAATGGGGAGAGCTTGTCCCGGTTGTCAAAACGTGCCCTGTACTTGCCTGCGCCGCGGAAGAGATCAAGGCCGACATAACGGACAAGGAACTGGACGGCGTTCTGCTGTGCGGCGCGTCCTTCAGGGCGGAATGCGATGCCTGTCGCCTGCCGGTGCAGGTGGAACACGTCAATCTGCGCGAGCAGTGCGTGCTTTCCTACAAGAACGCCGACGGAAGCCCGCCCGATTTTTCCGCCGGCGCGCCCGAAGATCTTGCCGCAATGGCCCGCGACTATGTGAACATGGGCGTGGTGAAGCTGCAGAAGAGCGAATTGTCCGATTCCGCGGCTGTTGCCGGTATCGCGCGCGTTCTGGTCATAGGCGGCGGCGTGTCGGGGCTTGCGGCCGCCGCGGAAGCCGCCGCCACTGGTTATGAAGTGGTTCTGGTGGAAAAATCCGGCCAGCTCGGCGGGGCGGCGGTCAATATTCCCGTTACCTCCCCGCTTGCCCCGGACTGGACGGACAAACAGTCCGCCAATTTGAATATGAAAATAAGCGCGGTGACGGGCAATCCCGGAATCACCGTGTATCTGGATGCGCAGATGCGGACGCTCAGCGGGCAGCCGGGCGAGTTCAGGGCAACTATAGCCACAGGGCAGGGGCCTGTCAGTGTTGAAGTCGGGGCCGTTGTTCTGGCGACCGGCTGGAAAGCCCTGGACGACAAATATCTTGCCCCGATGGGCCTGGGCAGGCTGCCTCTTGTGGTCAGCGCCGCCCAGTTCGGCAAAATGCTGCTTGCCGGCAATGTCTCAGCCAGGCGCATTGCCTTTGTTCTTGACACCACGCTGGCCGAGGACGCCGCGCGCGAGACCGCGCCGGCAGAGGCGGGCGAAGCCGGAAAGCCCGCCGGGGCGGAGGCGGAAGAACCCGTTGAAAAATTTGTCAAGGAAGATCTTGAGAACATCAGACATCTCGCCTATTCCAATGCGGTGAACAGCGTCGGCATGCTGCGCCTTGCCAACAGCGTCTGTGAGCAGACCGGCGATGCGACGCAGGCGTTCATACTGTATAAGAATATGACGGTTCCCGGCATACTGGAGCGATTTTACAAAAAGATGCAGGATCGCCCCGGAATCATGATGACCAGGGCCGACGTGACGGCTGTCCGCGACGGCGGCGGCCATCTTGTGGTGGAGTGCAAAAACACTCTGCTGGGCATGGATTTTGACCTTGAGGTCGATTTGGTCGTCCTCCCCACAGGCATGGTTCCCACAACCGCCAAAGAGGCCGTGGTGCAGTTCGATTACCGTCAGGGTCCGGATTTCCCGGATTTACGGCTCGTTGACGGTTTTGCCGATTCAAACTACATCTGTTTCCCGTACGAAACCAGACGCACCGGCGTTTACGCGGCGGGCTGCGTGCGCCAGCCCATGACCATGGACGCCTGCGAGGAAGACGCGCGAGGCGCGGTGCTCAAGGCAGCGCAGTGCATAGAGGCCGCCTCTCGCGGCGTGGCGGTCCACCCGCGCTCCGGTGACGCTTCTTACCCTGTTTTCAACTTTGTGCGCTGCACGCAGTGCAAACGCTGCACGGAGGAGTGCCCCTTCGGCGCTCTGGATGACGACGAAAAAGGCACGCCAAAACCCAATCCCGCGCGTTGCCGCCGTTGCGGCACCTGCTTCGGAGCCTGCCCGGAACGTGTGATTTCGTTCGCGAATTACAATATTGACCAGATAGGTTCCATGATACGTGAAGTCGTCGTGCCCAGGGACTTCAGGAAAGGAGGTCCGCGGATACTCATCCTCGCCTGTGAAAACGACGCGTATCCGGCTCTGGATATGGCCGGCATGCGCGGCAGAGCCTGGAATCCCTACGTGCGCATCATACCCGTGCGCTGCCTTGGCTCCGTCAATGCCATCTGGGTATCGGACGCCATGAGCAAGGGATTTGACGGCGTCATGCTGTTGGGATGCAAGTACGGCGATGATTATCAATGTCATTTTGTCAAGGGTTCGGAGATATGCGCCAGGCGCAAGGAAAATATCGCCGAGACGCTGAACCGGCTCGGCGTGCAGCCGGAGCGGGTGGAACAGCTTGAAGTGGCCATTGATGAGTATGACAAGGTTCCTGCCCTGATTGACGGCTTCGTCGGCCGCATCATGGACATGGGCCCAAATCCGTTCAAGGGCATGTAGGAGGTTGGCTTAAATGGCACAGTATACCCTTAAGCCGGATATGAGCTTTGCCCGGGAGCTTCAGGAAGCGGGGGGCGACAGCCTCAAGCGCTGCTACCAGTGCGCCACCTGCGCGGTCGCCTGTCCGCTTGCCCCGGCCAATGCGCCCTATCCGCGGAAGGAAATGGTTTGGGCTTCGTGGGGCTTGAAAGACAAGCTGATGCGGGATGCGGATCTCTGGCTTTGCCACAACTGCGGCAACTGCTCCGATCTCTGTCCCCGCGGCGCGCGTCCGGCGGATACGATGGCCGCCGCCCGCAACATGATTTACAAGGAACTGACCGAGCCTTCCATTGTGGGCAGATGGATGAGCGGGGCCTCCGGCCTGCCCTATCTCTTTCTCATTCCGGCCGTGCTCTGGCTGCTCATCTGGTCCATACGCGCCGCCTGCAGGGGCAGCTGGTTTCCGCGCGCCGCGGACGGGCGCATCGTGTTCGGCGAAATATTCTACGGGGATTACACCATTGACCCCGTATTCATGATTACCTTTTTCGGCGTCTGCTTCATTCTCTATCGCGGCGTGCGCAAGCTCTGGAAAATGTTCAAGCCTGAAGGCGAACTGCTCGTCATCGGCAAAAGAAAGTCCTGGATTTGCCATCTTGTCGGCGTACTGACGGATGAAGTCGTCACGCACCGCAAGTTCGACGACTGCGAGAACGGGCCCGCCACCGGCAAGGCGGCGGCCAACCGCAAGTTCGGCCATATGCTTCTGGTGTACAGCTTTATCATTCTGGCCTTTGTGACGGCCGTCGTCGCCCTGGGGCACTGGGGGGGCAAAATCATACCGGCCATTGAAATACACACGCCCATGCCGCTGACGTTCCCGATCAAGATTCTGGCCAATATCGGCGCGCTGCTGATGCTTTGCGGGCTTGCCGCGCTGACCTGGAGGCGCGTGTCGCTTGACCGCGCAAATCACGCCTCCAGTTTTTATGACTGGTATCTTTTGGGCATTATCTGGCTTGTGGCCGCAACCGGCATCCTGTCACAGTCTTTCCGGCTGGCGGACGCGCTGAAGCCCGCTTTTGTGGCCTATTATTTCCATCTGGTGTTTGTCTGGATGCTTTTCGCATATCTTCCCTGGTCCAAACTGGGGCATTTTGTTTACCGTACCGCGGCGCTTGTTTACGTCCGCATGTACGGAAGAAGCTGAGGAGGCCGTCATGTCCGATACAAATCGTAAAGTTTTTCCCGTGGAAAGCGTTCTTGCCCTTGTGGCGGGCAAGGGAGGCGCGGATATCAGGGAGATAGCCGGCTATGTCGCCGGGCGCTCCCTTGCCTGCGACTGCTGCGCCAGGGCGGCCGGGCCGTTCGCGGCAGCCTGGCTGGCGCGCCTGTACCCGAAATTTTCTGAATTGGAATGGAAGGAGGACATGCCGTGGGAGGCGTTTGTCGCCAAGGGCAGAAGCCTTTTCGGCGACAATGTTTCCCTGACTCCGATGGACGGCCGCGTCAGGGCCGTGGCCGACCAGGCGCTGGACTTTCTGGCGGATTCTTTCAAAAACCTGCAGGCGCAGACGGCTGCCGCCGTTGAGTTGGAAGGGCGTGTTCGCGTTCTTGAACCTCTGGAAGCCAAGGCTGCCGCCCTGCAGAAAAAATGCGACGCCCTTGAGGACAAAATTAAATCAATGAATACGGACCTGGGCGGTCTGCGTAAGCAGGTGGCCGGGTTCCAAGGCAAGGTGGCCGTGGATCATGATGAATTGATGCGGAGCATCAAGGACGCCATCAAGGATGGCCTCAAGGGCTTTGCGGCAGGCGGCGTCGCCGCCGGCGCGGCGGCCGCGGCCGGCGACGGGGAAAACGCGCCCGCCGGGGAAAGCGGCGTGCCGGATGATTTCGGCTTCGGGGCCTCCGGAGCCGACAACGACGGCTTCGGTTTTTAGCCTTTGCCGCCGGACGTGACAATAAAGCCTCGCTTCGCGGGGCTTTTTGTGTTGTTAGAGATTGTCCAGACCGCTGACAGGGTTTCTTATCAGCTTGCCTTTGGGGTCATTGCCGTCCTCAAAACGGAACCGACTGTCAGATCAAGTCTGAACTACTACACATGACACCTCTTCCCTTGGTATGACCGCCCATACAGGCGCGTCATATTTGTTTTCAACCCTGACTCGTCAAGAAAAATGAATTTATTTATATCTATGGTATCTTTACATTTTTGCCACTCACCCCTGCTCCGACGTATATCGTCGCGATCTTGTTCGCTTGCCTTCAGTGTTTTTTTTAAATACATATCCAATTCGTCTAATAATTCGATGGATTGCGGACAAAGAGCAATTTTTGGCAAAAATAGTTTTCACTTCAACTAAGGTGGCATCTGGATTAGACTTGAGAAATTTGCTGAGTTGTTCAATTTCTTCAGGGGTAAAAACAGACTTCCTGTGTCCCTTAGGGCGTGGGGCGAGTCGTCCGTCTCGCTGATGCTCACGGATCCAGTTGCCGATACTTTGAATATGATAACCAAATATTTCAGCGAGTTGTTTCCTCGTTGCTGTTCCGGAAGTGTACGCTTTTACGACAAGAGAGCGGATTTCTT
>JAISOT010000098.1 GCA_031275465.1 Desulfovibrio sp. | reverse complement strand
CCGTGCCAGATTCCGTGCCGGAGGCGGCAGTGCGCGCCGGTTTACCCTTCCACTTTCAAGACCGCGAGAAAAGCCTCCTGCGGCAATTCCACATTGCCCATGCGCTTCATGCGTTTTTTACCTTCTTTCTGTTTTTCCAACAGCTTGCGCTTGCGCGTAATGTCGCCGCCGTAGCATTTGGCGGTGACGTTCTTGCGGAAGGCGGAAACCGTTTCCCGCGCAATGACCTTTTGTCCTATGGCCGCCTGGATGGCCACTTCAAAAAGCTGACGCGGAATGGTGCGTTTGAGCTTGAGCGCCAGAGAGCGGCCACAGGCATAGGCCCTGTCCTTGTGCACGATTACGGCCAGTGCGTCCACCGCCTCGCCGTTCAAAAGAATGTCCAGACGCGCCAGATTGGCGATGCGGTAATCAAGGGGCTCATAATCCATGGAGGCGTAGCCGCGCGTCAGGGACTTGAGCTTGTCGAAAAAGTCGTAAACAATTTCGGCAAAAGGCAGCTCATAGGTCGCCACCACGCGCTTGGCCGAAAGGTAGCGCAGATTTTTCCGCATGCCGCGTTTTTCCTCGCAGAGCTTCATCACGCCGCCCACGTATTCGTTGGGCGCGTGAATGTCCACGCGCGCAAAAGGCTCATAAAGAGCCTTGATCCTCACGGCGTCGGGCAGACGCGACGGATTGTCGATACTGAGGATTTTGCCGTCTGCGGTTTCCACGCGATAGACGACGGAAGGCGCCGTTGCGATGAGTGAGACTTCAAATTCCCGCTCCAGTCGTTCCTGAATGATTTCCATGTGCAAAAGTCCCAGGAATCCGCAACGGAATCCAAAGCCCAGAGCCTGCGAAGTTTCCGGCTCAAAACTGAAAGCCGCGTCGTTGAGTTGCAATTTTTCCAGAGCGGCCTTGAGATTTTCGTAATCCTCCGATTCTGCGGGATAGAGACCGCAGAAAACCATGGGCTTGACTTCCTTGAAGCCTGACACGGGCCCGCTTGCCGGGCGATCCGCAAGAGTGATGGTGTCGCCCACGCGCGCGTCATTCAGGGCCTTGATGGAGCCGCACAAAAAACCCACTTCACCTGCGGAAAGAGCGGGCACATTGGCGGCTTCCGGCGAAAAGACGCCCAGGCGCAGCACTTCGTATTCCTTGCCCGTGCTCATAAGGCGTATGCGGTCGTTGACCCGCAGCGCGCCGTCCACCACGCGGAAAAGGATGACCACTCCCTGGTAGCTGTCGTACCAGGAATCGAAGATGAGGGCTTTCAGCGGCGCGGCGGAGTCTCCCGCCGGCGCGGGCAGACGCGCGACAATGGCTTCAAGCACCGCGTCCACGCCGAGGCCGGTTTTGGCGGAAACCGTCAGGGCGTCAGCGCAGTCCAGGCCGATGCTCTCTTCAATTTCGGCCTTTGTGCGCCCCACATCCGCGCTCTGAAGGTCTATCTTGTTCAAAACCGGGATAATCTCGTGATTGTGCTCCAGAGCCAGATAGACATTGGCCAGCGTCTGCGCCTCCACGCCCTGCGTGGCGTCCACTACCAGCAAGGCGCCTTCGCAGGCCGCCAGAGAGCGGGAAACCTCGTAATTGAAATCCACGTGGCCCGGCGTGTCTATCAGGTTGAGCTGATACAGTTTTCCGTTCCTGGCCCTGTAAGCGATGCGGACTGTTTGGGCTTTGATGGTAATGCCGCGTTCCCGCTCCAGGTCCATTTTGTCCAGATACTGCTCGCGGGCCTCGCGCGCGCCGACAAGCCCGGTCTGCTCCAGAATGCGGTCGGCCAGGGTGGACTTGCCGTGGTCAATGTGGGCTATGATGCAGAAGTTGCGTATGCGTTCCTGTTCAGGCATGACGGAGCGGACTGTGTTATAAGTGTCTGTTCGGGCATCTTTGCGTTTGCCGCAACTCCGCTCCATACGGGGAGCTGTTCGGGGATGAAGTTCGCGGGAATAGTTCTGAATGTTATTTGCATGCGTGTCAAAATGGCGAACCCCGGCTCAGTGCCCAAGCCGGGGTTCAGCAACGGACTGGAATATGCTTCGTCCTTTCACTCCGGGAAGCAACGGGCCTCTCCGCAGTTGTCGGGGGAACGTCCGGTTGCGCCAGGCTGTTTTGCACGCGCGCGCAATCAGCGCAGGCCGGCTATGCGCAGCCGGTTCACAGCCCGGGTAAGAGCGGCTTCCGCGCGGGCCGTATCCACGGAGTCATCGCTGGCCGCCAGGCGTTTCTCCGCCCTGTCCCTGGCGGCCTGCGCCCGCGCCGTGTCAATGTCGGCCGCCCGCTCCGCCGATTCCGCCAGTACCGTCATCACATTGTTGTTCACATCGGCGAAGCCTCCGGAAATGAACAGATGTTCATCCTTGCCGCTGACCCTGTAGAGCAGGGTGCCGACTTTCAGGGCCGAAAGCAGGGAGACGTGCTGCGGCAGCACGCCGAATTCGCCTTCCACGCCGGGGCAGACGACCATTTCCGCTTCAGCGCTGACGACGGTTCTGTCCGGGGTAACCACTTCCAGTTGCAGGGTGCCCATGCTGACTCCTTTGCGCCGAAAACCTAACCGGCTTCCTTCAGGGCGCGCTGCTCATACTTGGCCACAGCCTGATCAATATCCCCAAGCATGTAGAAGTCGCCTTCAGCCAGATGGTCGTATTCGCCGTCCAAAATTCCCCTGAAGCCCTTGATGGTGTCTTCCAGTTTCACATATTGGCCGGGAGTGCCGGTGAAGGTTTCGGCAACGTGGAAGGGCTGGGAGAGGAAACGCTGAATGCGGCGCGCGCGGGCAACCGTGAGCTTGTCCTCGTCGGAGAGCTCATCCATGCCAAGAATGGCGATAATATCCTGCAGTTCCTTGTACTTCTGCAGCACCATCTGCACCCGGCGGGCCACGCTGTAATGGTCTTCGCCCACAACGCGCGGATCAAGAATGCGCGAAGTGGAATCCAGCGGGTCCACGGCAGGGTAGATGCCCAGTTCCGCAATCTGGCGGGAAAGCACCAGGGTTCCGTCCAGGTGCGAGAAGGTGGTGGCCGGAGCGGGGTCCGTCAGATCGTCAGCGGGCACGTACACGGCCTGCACCGAGGTAATGGAACCCTGTGTGGTGGACGTGATGCGCTCTTGCAGGGCGCCGAGGTCCGTGCCCAGCGTGGGTTGATAGCCCACGGCCGAGGGCATGCGGCCAAGGAGGGCCGACACCTCGGAACCGGCCTGGGTAAAGCGGAATATATTGTCAATAAACAGAAGCACGTCCTGCCGCTCCTCATCGCGAAAGTATTCCGCGCAGGCCAGGGCGGTGAGGGCCACGCGCGCCCGCGCGCCCGGCGGCTCGTTCATCTGGCCGTAAACGAGCGTCGCGCGCTCCAGAACGCCGGCATCCTTCAATTCATAGTAAAGATCGTTGCCCTCGCGGGTACGTTCGCCCACGCCGGCGAAGACGGAGGAACCACCGTGCTGTTTGGCGATATTGTTGATCATTTCCATCAGAATAACGGTCTTGCCGACTCCGGCGCCGCCAAAGAGGCCCATCTTGCCGCCCTTGGGAAAGGGCACAAGCAGATCAACGACCTTGATGCCTGTTTCCAGCAGTTCCACCTTGGTGTTCTGATCGGTAAACGCCGGGGCCGGACGGTGAATGGGGTAGTATTTTTCCGCCTTCACGGGGCCCAGCTCATCCACCGGACGGCCGATGACATTGATGATGCGGCCCACGGACGCCTTGCCCACCGGCACCATGATGGGAGAGCCGGTATCCGCGGCTTCCATGCCGCGCACAAGGCCCTCAGTGGCGTCCATGGCGATGGTTCTGACCACATTGTCGCCCAAATGCTGCGCCACTTCGCAAACCAGGCTCGGGGCGTCGGCGTTGTTCGGATTTTTAATCTCCAGGGCCGTGAGGATGTCCGGCAGATTGCCGCCGCTGAACTCCACGTCCACCACGGCGCCGATAACCTGAACGACCTTACCGATGTTTTTGCTCATGTTTGGCTCCTTAACCGTTCAGCGCTTCCGCGCCGCCGACGATATCTATGAGTTCGCTTGTGATGGAGGCCTGCCGCGTCTTGTTGTAGAGCAGAGTCAGGGAGTTGATAAGCTCGTTGCAGTTGCGCGTCGCATTGTCCATGGCCGCCATGCGGGCCGCATGCTCGCTGGCGGAAGTATCAAGCAGGCCGCGGTATATCTGCACCCTGACATAACGGGGCAGCAGCTCCGCAAGCAGTTTCTCCTCCCGGGGCTCGTAAACGTATTCGCAACGGGCTTCGCCGCTTTCCTGCGGCGTCTCCCCGGCTTCCGGCGCCTTGAGCGGCAGCAGGCGGAGGGCGCGCGGGGGCTGATGCCCCATGGAAACAAACTCGCCGTGGACAAGCCACACCTCGTCAAACGTCAGCGTTTCATACCCCTGGATTACCTCCGCAGCCACAGAACCCGCCAGGGCAAAGTCTATGCTGCCCATCCTGTCGGCATACGAGGTCAGCATGGCGTAGCCGGCCTTGCGCGCCGCGTCGCGGCCTTTGCGGCCTATGCAGGCAAAACTCACGGCCATGCCGGCCGATGCCTTTTCCCTGGCCAGCCCGAGAGCCCGGGTTATGATGTTGCCGTTAAAGCTGCCGCACAGGCCACGGTCGGAAGTGACCATGACAATGGCGCAGCTTTTCTTTTCTTCGCGCTCGGCAAGCAGCGGGTGGGCGTTTTCCTCCACCTTGCCCGTCAGATCGGCCAGCACCTGCCGGTATTTCGCCGCATAGGGCCGGAAGCGCTCTATGCGCGCCTGGGCGCCGCGCAGCTTCGCCGAGGCCACCATGTTCATGGCCTTGGTTATCTGCTTGGTCTTGCCGACCCCGACAATTTTCATTTTTACGTCTTTAAGTGAAGGCATGCCTGTCTCCCGGATCTTTAGCCTTAGGCCCGCCAGCCTTGCTTGAAGGCGGTGATCGCCTCAACAAGCGCCTTCTCCACGGCCTCGTCTATAACTTTCTTGTCTTTGACGGCCTCAAGGGCGTCCCTGCGCGTTTCGCGCATGAAAGAAAGCATTTCGGCCTCGAAACGGCGTATCCGGTCCACAGGCACATCGTCCATGTGCCCGCGGGTGGCGGCGTAAATGGACGCCACCTGCTCTTGGGCAGGCATGGGCTGGTATTGCGGCTGTTTGAGCAGCTCCACAAGGCGCGCGCCGCGGTCGAGCCTGGTCCTGGTAGACTTGTCCAAATCGGAGCCGAACTGGGCAAAGGCGGCCAATTCGCGGTACTGGGCGAGATCCAGACGCATGGTGCCCGCCACCTGTTTCATGGCTTTGTTCTGGGCGGCGCCGCCCACGCGGGACACGGAAAGACCCACGTTGATGGCCGGGCGCACGCCGGCGTTGAAGAGGTTCGGTTCCAGATAGACCTGACCGTCGGTGATGGAAATCACGTTGGTCGGAATATAGGCGGAAACATCTCCGGCCTGGGTTTCAATAATGGGCAGCGCCGTGAGCGATCCGCCGCCGAGGCTGTCATTGAGTTTCGCCGCGCGCTCCAGCAGGCGCGAGTGCAGGTAGAACACGTCGCCGGGGAAGGCTTCGCGTCCGGGCGGCCGGCGGAGCAGCAGGGACATCTGCCGGTAGGCCACGGCCTGCTTGGAAAGGTCGTCGTAAATAATCAGAGCGTGCTTGCCGTTATCCCGGTAGTGCTCGGCCATGGTGCAGCCGGTATAGGCCGCAATATACTGCAGGGGCGCGGGCTCGGAGGCCGTGGCTGAAATGATGGTGGTGTATTCCATCGCGCCGTAACGCCGCAATGTGTCGGCCACCAGGGCCACGGAGGCCTTCTTCTGGCCGATGGCCACATAGAAACAGTGGATGTCGGTTTCCTTCTGCGCCAGAATGGCGTCAATGCAGACGGCAGTCTTGCCGGTCTGTCGGTCGCCGATGATAAGCTCGCGCTGGCCGCGCCCGATGGGCGTCATGGCGTCAATGGCCTTCAGGCCCGTGGGCATGGGTTCATGGACGCTCTTGCGCGCGATAATGCCGGGAGCCTTGATTTCCACAGGGCGCACCTGGGTGGAGTCAACCGGCCCAAGGCCGTCGATGGGTTCGCCCAGCGGGTTCAACACGCGGCCCATAACCTTGTCGCCCACGGGAACCGAGAATATCTTGCCGGTGCGCCTGACCGGATCCCCTTCCTTGATGCCCACGTCCGAACCGAGCAAGGCGACGCCGACGTTGTCCTCTTCCAGGTTCAGCACCATACCCATGATGTTCCCTGGAAATTCCAGCAATTCCATGGACATGGCGTTTTGAACGCCGTATACGCGCGCGATGCCGTCACCGACGTAGAGCACCGTGCCGGTTTCGCTCATCTCTACACGCTGCTCATAGTTCCGGATTTGATCCTCAATGATTTTGCTAATCTCTTCCGCTTTGATCTGCATGTGCTATTCACCCCTCTTGAAAGTATCCCGCAGGATCCCCAACTGCGCGCGCAGACTTGCGTCCAGCACCCGATCGCCCATACTGAGCACCACTCCGCCAAGAATGTCCTTGTCCACCGCAAATGTCAGCTCAATGGCCTTCCCGCTTTTTTTCACCAGTTCGGCTTTGACGGCAGCCTGTTTTTCCGAGGAAAGCTGAACAGCCGTAGTGATCCTGCCGCGTACCACGCCCTTTGCCGCATCCAGAAGCCTGCCGTAGCAGGCCGCGATTTCCCTTAAAAAAGGCAGGCGGTCCTTGTCGGCAAGCAGAAAGCAGAAATTGCGCATAACGTCATCCGCTTTCACGCCGGCGAGCAGTTTGCCCATGACGGCTTTTTTTTCTTCAACGCTGACCACCGGGCTTTTCAAGGCCATGGCAAGCTCCGGCACCCCGTCAATCATCTCCCCCAGCGCGGCGAGGCAGGTTCCGCGTCGCGTGAGGGCTTTATCCCCTTCCTTCCGGCCCAACGCAAAGATGGCGTTGGCATACCTGCGGGCAACCACAGCGCCTGTCACTGGAGCACCACCTTGTTGAGAGAGTTGTCGATAAGTTTCTCGTGCGCCGCATTGTCCAGCCTGGCGCTCAAAACTTTCTCCGCGGCGACCACAATTTCATCGGCGATAATGCCGCGGACTTCAGCAAGAACGGCGCGGCCTTCGCTCTCCGCCGCGGATTTCGCCTGCGCGATGATCTGGGCCGCCTGGCGCTCGGCATCGGCAATAATGCCCTCTTTCAGGGCTTGCGCCTGCTGGCGGCTCTCCTGCAGGATGGCTTCGCGCTCCTGATTCAGGCCCGCAATGCGTTTTTCCACAATCGCCAGATTTTCCGAGGCGCTGCGGCGGCGCTCTTCCAGATTGTCCAGCGTCTCTCTGATACCCTGCTTGCGGCCGCGAAAATACCTCACGGCAAGACCTCCGATAAAATACCAGAGAATGCCGACAAATATGACAAAGTTGAGCACGCGCCAGCCAAAGTCGTCCCATCGGGGTTCGCCGTGGCCGTCGCTCGCCAGCGCATCCGCCACGCCGGGAACGCCGAAGATCGCTATGGCGACAGCCGCGATCGGCAACAGTATCCGCGCCGGTATCTTCTTGCTGTGCTTTCCCATGGACAAGGGCCACCCCCTTATACGCAACAAGTAAAACATCTCAGCCCGCGAGCAGACGTTCCGCCAGACTCGCGGAAACAGCCGCCGCGCGGGACCGCAATTCCTTCAGCGCGGACGCTGCCTCCGCCTGAACCGCGCGGCGCGCCCCGTCCATGATATCACGGGCGTTTTCCTGGGCTTTCTCCACGATATTCTGCTGTTCCGCCATGCCGGCGGCATGGCCCTCCTTGCGGGCAAGGGCTGCGACCTGCCGCGCCTTCACCAGCTCGTCTTCATAGGAGGTCAGACGGCGCGACGCTTCGGCTTCAAAATTGTCCGCTTCGCCGGACAGTTCTCCGATGAGGCCTTTGCGTTTTTTTATGATGTCCCGGATGGGGCGGATGAGAAGAAGATTAAGAACAAAAACGGCGATGAAGAAATTCACCAGTTGAATGAGCAGGGTGACATTGAGATTAAGCATCCGTGTTCTCCCCAGCCGGTTTTGGGCGGGATTCCGCCGATTGATAATAAAGCGAAAAATGTCTACAC
The DNA here is from genome assembly GCA_031275465.1 of Desulfovibrio sp. Taxonomy (GTDB): domain Bacteria; phylum Desulfobacterota; class Desulfovibrionia; order Desulfovibrionales; family Desulfovibrionaceae; genus Desulfovibrio. The sequence goes on along the minus strand of JAISOT010000098.1, from coordinate 2,202 downwards.
CAATTCGGAGAGTTTTGTCAAAGGGTATCTGAATTTTTTTTCACAACTGTGAAAAACTGTTTCCCCGGATTCGGACAATTTCTTAAAATCGCGGCGATTCTCCGGCAGATTTTTTCCGGAGAACAGGCGGCGTCAAGAATATGATGCGCGGTTTCTCTGTACAGGAGATCCCGCTCGGCCAGAACCAGCGGCACCTCGTCCTTTGCCGGAGCGCAGGTCAATGGAGGGCGCAGGGTTCCCTGCGGGTCCGCCGCCAGGCGGGCGGCAAGCAAGCGCGCCGGGGCCGAGAGAAAAAACACCCTGCCCATGGAGCGCATGTAAGCCCGGTTTTCCGCCTTGAGCACCATCCCTCCGCCTGTGGCTATTATCCCTCCGCCAGCGGCAAGGCGGCCAGCCACCTCACGCAGCGCAACGCTTTCGAGTTCCCTGAAATACCCCCAGCCGCGTTCCGCCACTATCTGCGCCACGCTCATGCCCAGATCCCGCTGCAGGCAGACATCCGTGTCTTCAAAAGGCAGAGCCAACTGGCGGGCAAGTTGTCCCCCTGTGGTGGTTTTGCCGCACGCGCGCGGTCCCACAAAAAAAATCAGTTCCGCCCCGCCAGCCGGCATGCGCCTACCCTGTTTTAAGCGCCGCATTGGGGCCTTCGCCCCGGCGGGAGTATTTGCCCGCGAGAGTTTCAATTTCCATGCGCACAATGGTGGTCGCGGCCAGGCGTTCCGATGAAACCGGAAAACGGCACGGGGCGTTAAAGCGTTCGGCAACAGCCTTGAGAATGTCGAGCTTGAGGCCAGCGTCGTTTATTATTTCGGCCCTGCCCGTACCGCAAACGCTGCGGTAGCGCGTTGTTGTGCCGTCCTGGGCAATGTCCACGGCCGCGAAAAAGCCCAGGCGCGGGTCTGCCCGCAACAGATCAAGTTTGCGGCCCTCCGCCGCGCAGTGAAACCAGAGGGCGCTTTTGTAAAAAACATGGTTCACCGCTACGATATAAGGGGCTCCGTCGGCGTTGAAGGCGAGGCACATTTGCCGAGCGTCGGCCAGTACACCGTGCATGAAGGCGGGGTCGCGCATTTCGCGCTCTTTTCTGCGCATGGTTTTCTCTCGCTTGTGCGTATGTTTTTTTTACGGTATGGCAGACGGCAGACCGATGGAAAGAAAGATGTCCCGCTCCGACAAAGCCGTTCTGGCCTTCTGCCGGCTTGGCGCAGCCGGCCTCGCCCCGCGGGCGCCGGGCACCTGGGGCAGCGCCGCGGCCTGCCTGCTGGCCCCCTTTTTTTTTCTGCCTTTGTCCTTGGGCTGGCGCGTCCTTGTACTGGCGCTGATTTTCGTGACGGGAGCTCTGGCCGCCACGCGGGCGGAACGTCTGCTTGGCCGCAAGGATCCCGGAGAAGTGGTGATCGATGAGCTGCTGGGCGTATGGATTACCCTGCTGCCTTTCGAGAAACCCGGATTTGGCCTGATAGCGGCGGCTTTTGCGTTGTTTCGGCTTTTCGACATTTTCAAGCCCTGGCCTGTGCGCGCTTCGGAAAACTGGCTGCCGGACGGTTTCGGAATAATGCTGGACGACGCTCTGGCCGCGCTGTGGGCGCTTTTGTGCCTTGGCGGTCTGCGTCTTGCGGACATCGTGTGAAATACAGCGTCACTTCATACGGTAAGTAATGCGCCCGCGCGAAAGATCATAGGGGGAAAGCTCCACCTTGACACGGTCCCCCGGCAGAATACGTATGTAAAACTTGCGCATTTTGCCGGAAATATGGGCCAGCACCTCATGCCCGTTTTCCAGATGAACGCGGAACATGGCGTTGGGCAGGGCTTCCTGCACCACGCCGTCAACTTCAATAGCGCCTTCCTTCGCCATATGGCCTCCTGTCACAGCCTGCTGAAAAAATCCGTACGGATCTTTTCAAAGAGGAGCCGGCACAAGGGCGCTTGAACCGTCTCCCGCGAAAATCGCGTGGGGCAGGATTGCAAAAATATGCCCCCCTGTCAATCAAAGAGGCGCCGTAACTCAGGGCAATCGAATGAATAGTTAGGAAAATGCTGATGTAATCCCTTCAAAGTATCGCCAATAGAAGGGCTTTATGCTAGTGTTTTGACAAAGTTATATTTTACTATTAGACTGTACCCAACCAGAACCAAGGAAAGGGGTGCAGTCAATGAACCAAAAATATGTTGTGGAGCTTACGGTGCCTGAACGTAAAC
>JAISOT010000082.1 GCA_031275465.1 Desulfovibrio sp. | reverse complement strand
AGTATGTTGAAAGCCTGGGCGTTCACATATCCGTAGACATGGGCGTACAGGACGCCGGAGAGCCCGGCGAGCCCCGAGGAAACCATGAAGGCCATGATTTTGACCCGGTTGGTGTTCACACCCATGATTTCCGCCGCCACCTCGTTCTGGCAGACGGCGGAAATCCCCTTGCCGTAAGTGCTTGTCATCAGGCGGTAGAGCGTCATGACGCAGACGAAAAGGCCGATGATGGTCCAGATCAGCATCCAGGGAATATCCGCCACATCCGACATCGCGCCGACCACCCTCTTCATGCCGGAAAAACCGCGCGGACCGCCGATGGCGTCGATATTTTCCACTATGGAGATGATGATGTAGTTGGCGGCGATGGTGATAATGGCCAGGTAGTCATCCCGCGTGTGGAAGGAGGGCAGAGCCACGATCAGGCCGAACAGGGCCGCGGCGAAACTCGCCCCGACGAGCACGAGCGGGAAAAGGAAAGGGGCCAGCTCCGGCGGAAAAAGCGCCGGGCCGAACAGTTTGCTGTTGGTGAAAAAAGCCACGGAAAGCAGCGAGCCCGCATAGGCCCCCACGCACATGAATCCGCCGTGCCCGCAGGAGAACTCGCCCATATAGCCGTTCACGAGATTAAGGCTGACGGCGAAAATGCAGTTGATGCCCATGAACGTAATGACGGTCAAGACATACTTGTCCAGCATGCCGGCCTGGGCGAGCGCCACCAACGCGACGGCGGCGGCGCAGAAAAGGGCGTTAACGGCGTAACGCTGCATGGCTGCTTTCCATCATATTTTTGTCGTCAGGGGCTTGCCGAAAATGCCTGTCGGGCGTTGCCAGAGGATAAGCAGCAAAATGGAAAAGGCGAAAAGATCGCGGAATGTGGACGGCAGAAAGGCGGCTACCATAATTTCCACGAATGCCAGCAGAAAACCCCCGGCAAAAGCCCCGCGGATATCGCCTATTCCGCCGACAACGGCGGCAATAAAGGCCTTCCAGCCTGTCATGGCCCCCATGTACGGTTCCAGCACGGGATAGGACATGGCAAAGAGCATGCCGCCGAGCCCGGCAATCCCCGAACCCAGCGCAAAGGTAAAAACAATCACGCTGTCCAGCGGTATGCCCATGAGCGGCAGTGCGAATTTGTCCCAGGAAACCGCCCGCATGGCCATGCCCATGCGCGTTTTCGCCACGATAAAGTGCAGGGCGAAAAATACGAGAACCGCCGCGAGAATGACCCAAAGCTTGAGGTTGGTCACGGCAATGCCGCCAACATCGTAAACGCTTTTGTCCAGCAGCACGGGCAATGTTTTACGGCTTGCGCCGAGCAGGGCCAAATTGCCGTTTTCCAGCACCAGCCCGCACATCAGCGCGGTGATGACCACGTAGAGCCGGTGCGCCCCCTTGCGCATCAGGGTGCGGTAGGCGACTCTCTCCAGCGTGACGCCGGCCAGGGAGGTAAAAATCATGGTCAGCGGAACGGTCAGGGCCAGGGTCAGGCCGCGGGGAAAAGCGAACATGCCTTCCGGCGAAAGAAAGGCTGTGGAAATGAAAAAAGCGAGGTAGGCCCCGACCATGAAAATGTCGCCGTGGGCAAAATTGATCAGCCGCAGAACGCCGTACACAAGCGTGTAGCCCAAGGCTATGAGGGCGTAAAAACTGCCCCATTGCAGGGCGTTGACGCATTGTTGCAGAAAGAGTTCCATGCGCGGCTCTCCGGAGGGATCTGATTTTCCGTCGCCGGCGGCTATTTCGGGCAGACCGATTCTCTGAAAGTGAAATCCCCCTTGTCGTCGATGGCCACAATAACGGCGCATTTGACGGGGTCGCCCTGGGAGTCGAAACGCATGTCGCCGGTGATGCCGTTAAAACTTTTTACGGAAGCCAGGTTGTCGCGGATCAGCTTGCGCATTTTGCCCGTGTTGTTTTCCAGCCTGCCGGCCTTCTGTATGGCGTCCGAAACCAGGGCAACGGCGTCCCAGGTCAGGGCCGCGATGTCGTCCGGCACATAGCCGTACTTTTTGTGGTACTTGTCAATAAATTCCTTGGTTGCGCCCCTGGCCCCGGCCGCGGCGTAATGGGTGGAGAAGAACTGCCCCTTGCACGCGTCGCCGCAGAGCTTCATCAGTTCGGCCGAGCCCCAGGCGTCCGACCCCATGAAAGATCCCCTGTAGCCGAGGTCACGCGCCTGCGGGACAATAAGAGCGACAAAACTGTAGTTTTCAGGCAGGAAAATAAAATCCGGCTTCGCGGCGATCATCTTCGTCAACTGGGCGGAAAAATCCTGATCTTTCGGACCATGGGATTCAAAGGCCACCACCGATCCCCTGCCGTGGCGTTCCTCCCAGGCATCCCTGAAATTATCGGCCAGTCCCTTGGAATAATCGTTGGAAATCTCAAAAAGCACGGCGGCTTTTTGCGCCTTGAACTCTTTTGTGGCGAAATCGGCCGCCACCGGGGCCTGGAACGGATCAAGAAAGGCGGCGCGAAACACCCACGGACGGTCCTTGGTGGCGTCCGGATTTGTGGACCAGGGGGTGATCATGGGCGTCTCGCTGTCATTGGCCACAGCGCCGGCGGGCACCGCCTGGCGGGAAGACTGCGGGCCGACGATAGCCAGGACGTCATCGCGGTCAATCAGCTTGAGGGTGACGTTGACGGCGGTTTCCGGCTTTGACTCATTGTCTTCAAAAATAAATTCCAGCGGGTATTTTTTGCCGCCGACGTCAAGGCCGCCCCTGGCGTTGACTTCTTCCCTGAAAAGTTCCGCGGCAAACTTGGTGGACTCTCCGACCTTGGGGATTTCGCCCGTCAGGGGGATGGGAAAGCCGATTTTGATTGTCTGCCCGGCCAGGGCGCCGCCCGACATGGACAGCATCGCCACACAAATCAGCGCAATCGCACGCGCGCGTTTCACCATGGGGAACTCCTTTCCCAAAAAAAGTTTATGACAAACCGGCCGACCAAGGCCGCGGGCTTTGGCCTGACGCAGTGTATCCCTATACCCCGTCAGGCCTGTTTCTTTCAAGAAAATTCTGCCATATTTTTGTGAAAACAGCGCCCGCATCCCGCAAAGACCGCCAACTGCCGGCCCGATTTGCAGATTTTTCAGCAAAAGCGTTTTTTGTGCCATGCCCAGGCCGTGCCGATGATGTCCTCAAGGCGGGGGAAATCCGGCCGCCAGCCCAAAACCCGCTCGGCCAGTTCCGTACCGCCCACCAGAACCGGCGGATCGCCGGCCCGACGCGGCCCTTCAATCACGGTTATCTCACGTCCGGTAACGGCGCGCGCGCAGTCAATCACCTGCTTCACCGAATAGCCCCGTCCGTTGCCGAGATTGAAGCTCCCGCTCTCCCCGCCGCCAAAAAGATACTCCAGGGCGAGCAGATGCGCCCGGGCGAGATCGTCCACGTGAATGTAGTCGCGGACGCACGTGCCGTCCGGGGTATCGTAGTCCGCGCCGAAAATGGACACACGGGGCCTTCTGCCCGCCGCGGCATCCAGCACCAGAGGTATCAGATGGGTTTCCGGATTGTGGTCTTCGCCTGTCCGGGCCAGGACGTCAGCCCCGGCCGCGTTGAAGTAGCGCAGGTTCACATAGCGCAGGCCATACGCGGCCGCATAGTCGGCAAGCGCGGTTTCCACCATCAGTTTGCTCCTGCCGTACGGGTTGACCGGCGCTTGCGGGTGTTCTTCGGCAATCGGAATCTGGCGGGGTATTCCGTACGTGGCGCAGGTTGAGGAAAAAATGAAGTTGCGGCAATCCGCCTCACGCATGGCGCACAGCAGATTCAATGTTGCCGCCATGTTATTCAGGTAATATTTTTCAGGGTCGGCGACGGATTCGCCCACACAGGCGTGGGCCGCGAAGTGCATGACGGCATCCGGCCGAAAATGCCGGAACGCCAGACGCAGCTGTCCGGCGTCCGCGAGATCGCCCAGCAGGAAATCGCCCCACTGCACGGCGCTTTTGTGCCCGCAGACCAGATTGTCGTATACGACGGTACGGTAGCCCCGCTCATGGGCCGCCCGGTTCAGATGGCTCCCTATGTACCCGGCTCCGCCGGCCACAAGAATGGTTTTTTTGCCGCTCACGCCACGCTCCCTTATGATCCGCTCCCTTAAGATCCAGCGGGAACTTACCCGTTCACGGCGGGCATGTCAAAAGCGACCGCAAAGCGGCCCTTGGCAGGGCGTATACTTCTGCGAGTCTGACGGCCCCGGTCAATCCTCATATCTCTGTGTCAAGATTGTCGGATAGGACAAGCACAACGCCCTACTTCAGTTTTTCCATGACGGTATTCAGTTCCTGGGCCATCTGCGAGAGTTCCTGCACGGCCGCGGAAGACTGCACCATGCCCTGCGTGGTCTCGCTCACCACGCGGTTGATCTCGTC
>JAISOT010000204.1 GCA_031275465.1 Desulfovibrio sp. | reverse complement strand
TTGAGGATATTTTCAAACACGGCCGTGCCCAAGCCGTTCATGCCGTAGTAAATGCCGGTTTCGGAATTGATGACGATGGCGATGCCGTCGGCGATGTCGCTGAACATTTTTTCGTCGTTTAAAACATAGGTGGCCATGTATCCTCCTCCGTAAACAGGGGTTGAACGCCCGCGTCAGGGCGCGAACACCGCGTGCGGCGCGGCGCGGGAGCTGATGTTGAGGCCGGTCTGCCGGCCGCAGGCGCCGGTTTCCAGAAATGTCCTGAGCAGGCGCAGATTTTTCTCGATGTCGCGGCAGAGGTTGATCTGGTAAAAGGGCAGGTCTTTCACAAAATCCACCAGTTTTTTGACGGTCGCGATGTCGTGCGCGTCCCCCATCTGGGCGACGGTGGAATGCACAAGCTGGGTCACGGCCCGGCCCTTGCCCGCCCGGGAACAGGCGACCACGCTCGGCGCGGAATCGGCGACAATCTGCGGAAACAGGCAGAGGCGCACGGGATGGCGCGGCGCGAACCTGTCGTGGTAGCCGGAAATGTTGAAGACGTATTTGTCCTTGCGGGCGTTGTTGGAGACGAACTTCGCGTTCAGCAGGCGGTACAGGTCGCCGTACATCACGGGCGAAAGGGTGATGACGGAGTAGATCGGCCAGGCGTACAGGCCGTCGCCCTCCCTGCCCAGCACCAGGTAATCGTCGGCGACATAGTCGAAACCGTCCAGCAGGGCGCGCACGGCCAGGGTGCTCTTGCCCCGCTGCCCCCGCGCGCAGATCAGGGCGCCCCTGCCGTTCAGGCCGACGAGCGCGGCGTGGACCAGGCCGGAAGCCGGGGTCTTGAGCAGCTTGTTGAAGGTCTGCACGAAGATGTGCCCCTGCTTGATGAACTCTTCCGGCTCCAGATTTTCCGGCGCGTAATAGAAGGTGTCGCTCTCCGGATTGTGGGCGCTGAGGATTCCGCTCAGGATGTCAATATCGATCAGGGGATGATGCCGGGAATAGCCCTTGTCAAAAACCCGCAGGGCCTGCAGGTTTTTGAGTTCCCCGTCGGAAACGCTCCCCGCGGCGAGTTTTTGAACGCGCAGCCTGAGATTTTTCCGGGGGTCGCAGCGGTCGTCCAGCGCGGAGGACAGGGAGGCGACGTCCTTTTCCCGCCAGATGACGAGGGTCGCGTCGTGGCGCGGGGCTTCGTCCCTCAGCGCATAGGCCAGTTGTTTTTCGACGTGCGGGGTGAAGGCGTCGGCGTGGTTGACCAGCCGCACGACATGCGTGCCCAGGTCGAGAAATTTGACCCGCCCGGGGCCGCCGGAGGCCGCCGCGCGCTCGTCCAGGCGTTGAAAATACGCGGCGCGCCGCCCGCGCGGGGGGTCGTCAATGCGCATTGCGGGCCTCCCCGCCGCGCGTTTCCAGATACCAGCGCACAAAGGCGGGAACGCGGCGCAGTTTTTTCATGAGCAGAAACTTGAGGATGCGTTTGCCGAAATGCCAGGGACGGTTTTTCAGGTCCACCACGCGGATGGCCTGGCAGGCCCGCTGGCGCTTCCGGAGGTATTCCTCCTCGAAAACGATCCGGTTGCAGAAGTCCTCCATGTCGCGGCCGGCCGGCAGACGCCTGTCCGCATCCGGCACGGTGCCGGGGACAACGGCGTTCATGAACTCGGCGGCGAAACGGACCTCAAGCTCCTTGCCGCTGTCGGCGGCGTTTTTGCGGACAATGGCCCAGTCGAAGTCTTTTTTGTCCTTTTGCAGAAAACGGCAGTCGCACAGCGCGTAATACAGGCCCCCCAGGGTGGTGTGCTCGCGCAGGTTCTTGGTGAAATTGGTCATGACGAGAAAGCAGAGATCCTCGCGGCAGGGGAGGAGGAAATCCACGCCAAAGGCGCGGCGCGGCGCGGCGCGGGCGAAAAGGTTGTCCTGAAAAGCGCGCGCGTCCCCGGGGGGGTCGAAAAGGGAATGGTGCACATCCACCGCGCTTTCGGCTTCCGTGTGAAAGTCCACCCCGTGCCGGGATTCCTCCCTGTAATGAAGATAGCCGAGCCCTTCGCAGATGCGGACCGCCTCGTCCATGCGCGCCTTCGGGACAAGGACGTCCACGTCGCCCATGGGACGCGAAAGATCGGGCCGCAGAACCTTCATCGCCGCGCCCTTGAAGAGCAGCATGGGAATGCCCGCCCTGTTGAAGGCTTTGCCTGTTTTGGAAAAATGGGCCAGAACCTTCATGTTGGCAAAGCGGAAGTAGGTAATGAGGCCGTTGACGCGCGGGCCGTCGGAGTCGGAAAGACGCAGCTCGGGATGATCGTGGAGGAGGTAGGAAAGCAGGATGCACTTTCCCGCCCCCAGGGACTCAATATCGCAGACGCGCATGCATTCATCAAGCGATTCCTGCGTTGGGCCGTCGGCAAAGACGGTGTTGAGCAGGACGCGGTCCGCCGGCGTCACATACTGGTCGCGGAAGACGGCGATGACGCGCCGCATTGAGAAATCACGCATGATTCAGTTCCGCCGGCATGAAAGCGCGTCAATCGGAGTACCGTTGGATTCCGAAGGAATCGGGGAGGAAAAAAACGGCAAAAGCGCGCCGGTCTTGAAAACGGGCGCGTCGCGCGGCGGTGTTATTGTGTGTGTGTGTGTGTGTGTGTGTGTGTGTGTGTGTGTGTGTGTGTGTGTAGCAAAAATCGGGCCGAAACCGCCGGTTCAGGCCGCGCGCAACTCTTTTTCCCCGGTCCGCTGAATGAGAATGGCAATCCATTGGAATACTTACAAGTAATACGTTTTGTTCAAAACCGTCAGGAAATCGTCAGGGACGCGCTCAACGCCGCGCCGCGCATCATATATCCGAAATGCGGACAAAACGCAAGAGCCTGAATCTGAAAAACCGGAGCGCCCCATTGACAGGTTCCGCAAAGCGGGCATACATTCATACACGCGCCCGCGGCTGTTTCCGAGGGGTCGCGCGCAATGGTCGTCATGAGCACAAACAAGGCCGCTTTGCCCGAAAGTTCCGCTCCCCGCCGTCCGATGGCCGGGCTGCCTCCGTGCGGAGCGCTCTCCCGCGCCGGCCCTCTGCCTCCCCCTCCGGATGACGAAAGCTGTTTCGCCCTGTGGCGCGCGTATGACATGCTTCCCAACGTGCGGCGCCATTCGCTTCTGGTGGCCCATATCGCCGCGCGCCTGGCCGGGCGCGCGGCGGAACGCGGTTTTGACGTTTCCGTGGAGCAGGCGCGCGCCGCCGGCCTGCTTCACGACATTGCCAAAAGCTACTGCGTCAGGCACGGCGGCAGCCATGCCATGCTCGGCGCCAGCTGGGTTGTGGAGCGCACGCGCCACTATCCCGTGGCGCAGGGGGTATTGCTCCACGTCCACTGGCCCTGGCCTCTGCCCGAGGACGCCGGGATCTGCGGACTGCCCTTTTTCATCATTTACGCGGACAAAAGAGTGCGCCACGACCGCTGCGTCAGCCTGGAGGAGCGCTTTGAGGATCTGCTCGCGCGCTACGGCAGAAGCGGGGAGGCCAGACGGAGCATACGCGAATCCTTCGCGCAGGGAAAAGACATTGAACGCGCCTTTACGGCGCTGCTGAAGTGGGACTTGCATGAAGATTCTTTTGATTGCGGGCGGCTGGTCGAACGAGAGGGAGATCTCCCTTAGCGGCGCGCGCGCCATGGAAAAAACCCTGCTGGCGCGCGGGCACGGCGTGACCTTTTTCGATCTGCTGACCGGCTTCGACGATCTGCTCGGCGCGGCGGCTGAACACGATTTCGCCTTTATCAACCTGCACGGCGCGCCGGGAGAGGACGGTCTGGTGCAGGCCATGCTGGATCGGGCCGGCTGTCCCTATCAGGGTTCAGGCCCGGCCGGTTCCTTTCTCGCGCTGCACAAGGCCGCCGCCAAGCAGATTTTCCGTCAGGCCGGTCTGCCCACGGCCGACTGGGAATATCTGCCGCTCCCGCCGGAGGAGTCATGGCAGCCGCGCCTGCCGTATCCGCTTTTTGCCAAAAGCAATACCGGCGGCTCCTCGCTCCGCCTGGGCCGCGCCTGTGACCGCGCCGGGCTGGACGCGAAACTGGCGGAAATTTTTGCCGCAGGGGACGAAGCCCTGCTGGAAAGCGAAGTCAGGGGCCGGGAAGTCACGTGCGGGGTGCTGGGAGGGGATGCCCTGCCGCCCGTTCTTATTGAGCCGGTCGACGCGAGTTTTTTTGACTACCAAAGCAAATATGCCGTCGGCGGCGCGCGGGAGATATGCCCGGCCCCCCTGCCCCCCCCGGTTCTGGCCGAAGCGCGGAAACTGGCCCTCGCGGCCCACAGGGCGCTCGGTCTTTCCGGGTACAGCAGGGCGGATTTCATTCTGGCCGAAAACGGAGAATTGAGTCTGCTCGAAGTCAATACCCTGCCGGGCATGACCGCCACCAGCCTTGTGCCGCAAGAGGCGAAAGCCGCGGGACTGGATTTCGGCGACCTGCTGGAAAAACTCATGGAACTCGGCAGGCCGCCCGTTTCCGCCGGAAGCGGGTTCAGGACGCGAGCGTGAGCGGGATAAACCACTTGGGCTTCATGCGGCCGAAATCGCGGCGCGCCGGCTTTTTGATCTTTCTGCTGGAGTCCAACACGCGGGCCTCCGGATCACGCGCGAAGACAGCCCAATGCCAGTGGGGCCTGCCGTTTATCAGACGCCATTTCAGGGCCAGCAGGGCCAATTCCGGCAGGGCTTCCCACGAGGTGAAGGGAATTTCCGTCGCTCCGGCCTTGATGCCGTGATGAGCCAGGAGCCTGCGCACGTGTCTGGTATCGGACCACAGGGCGCTGTCCGCGGCGAAAATGTTCAGGGCATTGGCGATGCGCCTGCTCTGCTCGTAGGAGATGCCCGCCAGAACAGCCGTGACGGCGATGCCGCAGCCGTAGCGCTCTTCCTGAACCAGCGCCCTGTATTTCATGAGGATTTTCCTCCGCCGGCAAGCAGCATTTTCGCCGCGAAAGCCGCGGCGCCGAAGCCGTTGTTGATGTTGACCACCGCCACGCCCGGCACGCAGGTGCAGAGCATGGTTGTGAGGGCGGCAAAACCGCCGGCCCCCACGCCATACCCTACGGACGTGGGTACAGCCACAACCGGGGATCTGACGATCCCGGCCAGAACGCCGGGCAGGGCGCCTTCCATGCCGGCCACGGCGATGACGGCCTTTGCCTTGCGCAGGGCCTCAATATGCGGCAGGAGGCGGTGCAGGCCGGACACGCCCACATCGCTCACAAGGCCGGCGTCGCAATCCAGAAAGGCGAGGGAGCCGAGGGCTTCCAGCGCCACGGGCATGTCCGAGGCTCCGGCGGAAACCACCAGAATATCGCCGTGCCGGGGCCATGCCCCGTCCGTCGCCGGCAGCGCCCCGTCGGCGGCCCGGGCGAACGCCCTGAAACGGTCCGGCGCGTTGAGCGCGAAAAGACAGGCTTTCGGCCAGTGCTGACCCTCGGGAAAGCGCGCGCGCAGCGCCTCCCCCTGAGCCGGCGTCACGCGGCTCGCCAGGGCCGGGCCATGGCGGGAAAGGCCCTCAAGCGCGGCGAAAAGCAGATCGTCGCTTTTGCCCTCGGCAAAGACGACTTCCCCCACGCCCGCGCGCGGCCCGCGTTCCGGGTCGAGCGTGAGGCCGGGAGCCTGCGCCTGAAGGCGGGACGCGAATCCGTCAAGGGTGGCGCGCACGTTCGCGGCGCATACGCGCTCCAGCGCCGCGTCGGGCGCGAGACGCCCCTCCGCCACCAAAGCGAGAATATCGCGCAACTGAGCCGTTTCCATCGCAGAATGGTTTCACATCGGCTCTTTTTTTGCAAGTTGAAGTTGTGGCGGCTGCGGGCATGCGCAGATTCGCCGGGCGGGTCCATACATGCCCTGCGATTGGTATACCGCGACTCCACGATAAGGTCAGTCGCCTGAAAGTATCATGTTCTCGCGACACGCGGACCGGCGAAGCGGTTGCATTATCCGGCGGGACAGGCTACAAGGAGTGCATGTCAACGCGCCGCTTGCTGTTTCTCGCGCCGGCGTCTGCCGTGACAGCCCTCTTTCCCACGCTGAGGGACGCGGGCTGCGAAATAGGCATCGCTGAAAATCTCAACGGGGCTTCGGTGTTCATCCGAAAAACCGGACCGCACGTCATTTTTTCCCGCCCCACGCTGCCGGGCTTCAAAGTGGAAGATCTGCTTTCCGTGAGCGCGGACGATCCCAATTTCCCGCCGATAGTCGTCATCGCGGACAGGGGCAGCCCGCAGGAGGCGGAACGCCTCATGAACCTGGGCGCGCGCGATTACTGGCCGGAGCCTCTTGACGCCCGGCGTATTCTGGCCCTGGCCCGCGAGCCGTCCAGGGCGTCCAGGGCGTCTCCATACTCCGTCCTGGGGGGACGCGGCCCCGGATACCCGGAAAACGGGCCGCATATTGTGGGCAACCACCCCGCCGTGGCGCGCGTGCTGCGCCTTGCCGGGCAGGTTGCCACGTCGCGGGCCACAGTGCTCATTACAGGGGAATCCGGCACCGGCAAGGAAATGTTCGCCCGTTATCTGCACGCCGCCAGCGGCCGGCAGGGCAAATTTGTGGCCGTCAACTGCGCGGCCTTGCCCGAGCATCTGCTGGAAAGCGAACTCTTTGGGCATGAAAAGGGCGCCTTTACCGGGGCCATCGCCCGCAAACTCGGCAAATTCGAGCAGGCCGACGGCGGCACCCTGCTGCTGGACGAAATTTCGGAGATGGATCTGTCCCTGCAGGCCAAGCTGCTGCGCGTTTTGCAGGAAGGAGAAATCGACCGCGTGGGGGGCATGGAAACCATTCGCGTGGACGCGCGCGTGCTCGCCACAACCAACCGCGATCTGGAAGACTGGGTCAGGCAGGGAAAATTCCGCCAGGATCTCTATTTCCGGCTGAACATCATACCCTTGCGCCTGCCCTCCCTGCGCGAGCGCGGCGGGGATGTGCTTGAACTGGCCCGTTTTTTCATGCAGACCTATGTTCGCGAATATCGCCTGCCCCGCCTGGAACTGGGGGAGGATGCCGTTGACTGGCTGAAACGATACGATTTCCCCGGCAATGTGCGCGAATTGCAAAACCTGATGGAGCGGGCCGTGCTGCTGGCCGGGCAGGGCCCCGTCTCGCCGCGTCATTTTTTGCTGGAAAACGAGGAATGGCCTCTTTTTGAAGAGCACGGGGAAAATTCCGTCCCGCCTCCCGCCGCTTCGGAGCCCCCCCCCGCGGATTCCGGCGCGGCCGGGGCCGCATCGGTTTTTTCCGGCCCGGTGATGCCCCTGCACGAAGTGGAACGCCTCATGATCATCAAAGGACTGGAAGCGACTTCCGGCAACCGTACCCAGGCTGCGGAACTGCTGGGCATTTCCGTGCGCACCCTGCGCAACAAGCTTAATGAATACCGCGCCCAAGGGTAATCCTCCCGGACAAGAGACGCCGGCGGCCAGGATTCCGCAGTCGCTTATCAATTTCACCATGCCCGTATTCAATCGCCTGAGCGCGACCCAAAAGGCGATACTGACGCTTTTCAAAAGCGACAGGTCAATTCCGTTCACAATAACAGTGGTTGACAACGGCAGCGAGTCTGCGCTTGTCAACAAATTACGGGAATTCCATCAGAATGGAATTATTGACAAATTGTTCATCCTGCCGAGAAATATGGGAATAGCCTGCGCCTGCAATGTCGGTTGGGAAATGACGCCGGCCAGCGTTTACTGCAAAATGGACAATGATACCGCGCCGGTCAGGAAAGACTGGATCAAGCGGCTGTTCAAACTCTGGAGTCATGGAAAGCCGGTTTCAAATCTCGGCTATGCGGCGACCAGGGAACAGCTTTTGGAAAACCCCGGCTCAATGCATACGGAAGACGGCATACTTGGCGTCTGCTCAAAAAATCTCGCCGGCACGGGCATCTTTATCCCCAAGTCGGTGTCCGATGTGCTCGGTTACTGGAATGAGGAATACGGGCCTTACGGAGCCGAGGACGGAGATTATGGGATAAGAATGCAGTGTGTTGATTTTCCCCAATATTATTACTATGGGCCGGAGTATATACGCTATGACCTGGACACGGTAAACGAAGCAAAGTATATTGAACATGGGCTTGACAAGAAAAAAGAACATAAAAAGGCGCTTATTGACACTGATGGAAAATACGGAAAATTCGGCGTCAACAGTTTTATGTTGTCATGCTGCATTCGTTCGCCAAGGGTTAACAGAAGATATTACATAAAAGATATTGATGAAAAAAATCGTGTCAGTCTGGGTGAACACGAGAGTTTCAAATTGACGCAAAAATCACTTTATGAATGTCGAAGAATATTATTGCAATGTTCTCAAAAAAACAGCTTTAAATTATACGATTTGGATATGCATATGAAACTTAAATCCATTTTGAGGGATTGCGGTCAGGATATGGATTCGTTCGTCAAAGACTGTTTGAGAACATAATCCGGTTGTTTTTCCGCCGGGAACAAACGCCCGCGGGAATGGCGGCAATTCTCGGCCTTACAGCCCAGATACACAAACGCGGTGCGCAATGTTCACCGATCCGGAAAGGCTGTTGGTTACAAAACAATATTTTCGGGCAAGAGCCGCCATTTTTTCCAGAGTATCCGCATCGCAATCCGCCTTGACGGTTATGACCATCTCAGAGAAACAAAATTTACTTGAGTTTTTGGTTGCGGTAACTTCAACGGCAAGCCGAGTGGCGGCTTTGCGCATTTTTTTGGCCACATGCAGCACGGATTGTCCAAAACACGAGGCCACTGCAAACAGAAAGATTTCGCTGGCCATCGGCCCTTGGTCAGTTCCTCCGTACTCCGGCAATTGGTCCGTGATCAGGCTGTGCCTGCCTGAAGAAACCTCAAAACGCGAACCTTCAAGATGCCTGGCGGTGACAATCATTGCTCCCCCTTGCCAACTTGTTTTCCATGATCTGGTGCTTGCGCCCGCGCATCATGAACGGCCGCCCCAAACGCGCCCAGCCGATACGCTGAAAGAAACGGACGTTCTGAAGCTGGACTGCGGCAAGGAATCGCCGCACGTTGCCTCGGGCGATCATAACCTCTACCGCTTTGCGTACCAGCATGGCTCCAATATTGACCCCTGTGCGGTATTCTTTTCTGACGGCAAGCCTGCCGCCGTACCACACGTTCCCCTTGTGCCGGTAGCATCTCACTACTCCAACAACGCACCCGTGCGCCTTGGCGATAATGTGTACTCCCCCCGCGTCATGCTCATCCTCATCGCTGCCTGTGAACAGGCCCTGCTCCTCCACGAAAACCTCTGCCCGCACCCTGAAGTACTCCGCGAGATCTTCAGGCAGGCTCGCCACGCTCAGGACAACGTCCCTTTCGTACAGTTTGGCGTCTGTTGTGTCGGCCGTGTGTTTTTCCATCAATGACCCTTTCGGAAGCAAGTTCCATCTGCTTCCGTTACGCCGGAACAGTGGGTTTTTCGCTGGAGATTGCAGCAAGCTGTGACGCCGGCGAAAAACTGTCGCAGGGCGTTTACAACGCCCTGCGTGCTCACAACTGTATTCGCGCAGGAAGGGGGGCATGCGGGCGGGGCGTCGACGGCATGATTATTTTTTGTCAAGGATTATCGCCAACCTGGATTTCCTTCTCAGTAAATTGCAGAAGCGAGCAGGCCCGGCAGCGCACACAACCGGCTGTGCTCTCCTCTGCGCGCAAACCCTGTTCTTCAAGCATGGCGCCTACGGCGCGATACATCGTGGCAAGATACCGCGGATCCACAGGCCGGGATTTGGCCAGAAAAGAATCAAGCAGGGGCCGAAGAGGCACGATGACAGGGTAAACCCCCAGTGAGATCGCCCGCCTGCATCCCTCCAGGGTCAGCTTCGGATCTTCGCCAAGCCCGAGAATGACATATGTGCTGATTTTGTTGCGCCCGAACACGGCCACTGCATCCGCGAAGGCTTCAAAGTACCGCTCCAGGCTCACCTCCGCCTTGCCGGGAGCCATTTTGCGTCGCGTTTTTTCGTCAAAGCTTTCCACGTGCAGGCCGACATCGCTTACTCCCATGTCTTTAAGACGCGAATACAGCCTTTTGTCGCGCAGCGGTTCAAATTGAACTTCCACCGGAAGAGCGGCAGCATCTCTGATGGCTTGGGCGCACCGCCCAAGGTATAAGGCGCCTTCGTCCGGGTTGGCCGTGGTGCCTGCGGTCAGGGTGACGTGCGTCACATGATCCATCCGCTTTGCCGCCAAGGCGACCTCAGACAACTGTTCCGGCGTCTTGGTGCGGATTGTCGCGCCGCGGTCAAGAGACGCGCCGATGGCGCAGAAGCGGCAACGCGTGCGGATGTCATTATAGCGGACGCATTCCTGAATGACGGTGGAGGCGAGGCAATCGCGGCCATGCAACAGCGCTATTTTGGCATAGGGGATGCCCTCGGCGGTCTGCCCCTCATAGAAAGCCGGACGCGGCACCGCCCGGGCACGACAGAGCAATTGCCCCCCGCTCTCCAGCCGCCAGGAATTGCCGTCGGGAATAAATTCATACCCAGAATCTGCTGCCGAACGGCTCAATGCAGGAATCATCACAGGGTGTCCGTCAATGACAAATGCCCGCGCGTCGGCCGGCCCCGCCCCTCCTCTCCTCACGGCGCCAAGATCGTTCACCCTGGCGCCGTGGCTCTGCAAGGCGATATAATCCGCTAGCTGTATACTCATGGCTTTACTTCCAAGGGGATCAAGATCCGTCAGTTTGTGCCGCCTGACCGGATTCCGCAATTTGGCTCCAAGCAATCAGGAGGGCCAGAGCCCTCCCGATATTGTCAAATGGACACCATTTACGCGCCGTAAAGCCTTTCAGCGTTTTCCCAGAAAATCTTGCGCTTCATTTCTTCGGAAATGCCCAGGCCTTCAAACTTGTAGTATTCACTCCAGAAGTCACTCCAGGGTTCGTCGGAACTGAACATGACGTGGTCGCCGCCGACACCCTGTTTTTCAATTTCATCAAACAAATACCTGTTGCAAAATCCGACAGACCAGGAAGTATCAGTATATACCTTGTAACCTTCTTTAACGAACTTCAGGAACTCCGGAATGAACTTGATATGGCCTGACACGCCTCCGCCGCAGTGCACCACATGCACTTTGACCCGTTTGCCGTAAGCGCGCACAAAATTGATGGCATTGGTAACGTCGGAACCACCGCCGGGACTGGTGTGAAGGTGGAAAACATAGTCGTGCTTCTCGCAAACATCAATGATGCCTTCCCACATCTTCCCGGTGTCTTCATCCCAGTCGGCGGGGTTCCATGTGCCGCCGAGCAGGCAAGTCGCCTTCAGCACTTTGATGCCCGGTTCGCCGGCAAACTTCATGGCGGCCTCGTTGGCATCTTTCATCTTGATGGACGGCGAGAACCAGATACCGCCAAGAATACGCGCATCGGGCTTGGAACAGGCTTCCAGAACCACCTCGTTAAGCCCGAACGGCTGCGCGGGGTCCGGGATGCCGTAGTTGGACATGACCAGCGCGCGATCCACTCCCAGTTCGTCCATAATCCTGATTTTGGCGCCCCGATCATTATCACAGTACACGGTGGGATTCACCGGCTCCGGCAGGCCGTAATACTTGAACCCGGACATGAAGCCGATATGATTGTGCACATCAAAAACCTTGCGCTTTACTCTCTCGCCATAAAAACGCTGCATGACGGCTCCTTTGCGTTAGCATGCAAGAAGGTAAAATAACTAAACTGTCCATGTGGACACAATGAGAGCGCCGGCGCGATGGTGCTCCAGCATGCAATCAAGAACGTCCAGAGGATGAATGGCCTGAACCCCTTCAATAAGGTCTGTTTCACGCATGCCGTACAGGGCGGACATGGCGAAACGGCACGCCAGAACCTTTCCTCCTTCCTTCATAATGGTCTTGAGTTGCTTGTTGACAGCGAGATTACCGGCAAATCCCTCGTCACCGACTTTAGGAAAGCCTCGAGCGGCAGATGCCATCAGCACGCCGGGACCATAAAGCAGGAAGGTTACGTCGTAACCCTTGCGCACCAGGCGGGTGGCAGTGAGCATGTTGATCAGGCCGACGGACCCTTCAAAGGGTACAGTATGCATGCAGATAAGAGCCTTTTCGCCGGGTCTGGCCTTAATGTCTTCATATATTTTCGGGCCGTGGTTGACAATCTCGTCGCCTTCCTTGATCTGGGGGATAGAAACCATGGGCATGATCTTGCTCCTTTTTATGTTGCTTGTTGAAAAACACTATCCTTGGGGAGATAGCAAGTCTCGTGCCGAGTTTTTCGTTGAATGCGCAGGCACACATTCATTCGATTTTCTTTGTCTCTTGGCGCGCGATTCATGCGCTTCGCCCAAATAAACAATATAATTCCGTTACTTTTTATCGAACTTTCGTAGTTCAAAATGATTTGTCATTGCTCCCTCCAATTTTTTCCTCGAATTTGAATCATGCGACAACGTCATTCCTGTCGCCGAAACCCTGATGTAAATTTTTTTCATCATGATGCCGACAGATTACAATAGAAATTTTTTTAGCTTGTCTGTGCGGCATCGCTCTTGCTAAGGCCGGTTCATCTGTGCTACCTCGTCAGGCCGTGAATTTTGATTCGGAGGTATTGCTGAAATTTCAGGCAAGGGGGTACCACGGCGCCAGCTTTGCCCGGGGTACCGTACTGCTGCTGGATTGACACAAGTGTATCTCGCGGAACAGTCTTACCGACATTGCAGAAATTATGAACAATTCCACGAACACTCCTGACTTCTGCGAAATTCGCCATGTCGCAGTCGGAGAGGCCGCCGGTGATCTCTATATTCCGCATTCGGGAAACTCCCCTTGGCCAAGTGTCGTTATCCTTAACAGCAGTGCGGGAGTGTGTGAAACAAGAGAGCGCTTTTACGCCCTCTTTCTTGCCGCTCGCGGCATTGCGGCTCTTGTGGTTGACAGCTTCACGCCCCGCGGCGTTATACAAACCACGACCGATCAGAGCCAATTTAACGACATCGACATGGAACAGGACGCGTATGCCGCCTATGACCTGCTTGCGGCAACCCCCTGCTTTGATTCACGGCATATTGCCGCCATGGGCGTATCCAAGGGAGGATCTGCTGTTATCAACACTGCCCTGACCGTCAGGCGGCGAACTTTCAACCGCTCCCCCCATGACTTCAGCGTCCGCGTGGCCCTTGTTCCCCCGGCGCATTTACAACAGCGCGACGCACGCACAGACGGGCGGCCGCTCCTTCTTCTGCTTGCGGAAAAAGATGATTACACCGGGGTACGCGGCGCAATGGAATATGCCGCGCGTATGATTGCGGCAGGCAATTCTCTGGTGGAGGTCAGAGTATATCCCGGAGCGCACCACGCATTCGAGCGCACGGGTTCTCTTCTTTACCTCGCGCGGGCGGAAAACTTCTCGCGCCGGCTTTTTATGGTGGAAGACGATGGCACCGTATCAGACGAAGCCGGCCGCCACATGACCTGGGAAGAATTTCTTGAGCGCAGGCACGAGTACTTGACACTGGGCGCCCATGCCGGAGGCGGCACGGAAGAACTCAAAGAACTCGTTGCCGGGGATATATACCAATTTCTTGCAACTGACCTTGGGTAATTGTCGCAAGGCAAACATGCTCCGCCGCCAGGCGGCATCTCAAACGTAAATGCCGTAAAAGGAGAAAACAATGCATGATTCCACGGTATTGCCAGACAAGCCTGAAGAATCGGGCAGTGAAGACCGTCTCGAAGAACTCCAAAAGCTTTTGCTGAAGGGAATGGCTGATCTCGCCACCTCAATTGACGGACTGAAATCCGCCAATGCCAGTCCCGCCTCTGACGTCGCGCAAACGGCGCCGGGCAGTCGGAATACGGAGCAACGCCTCACAATACTGGAGGAAGGCTTTGCCCGCATTTGCATGGTTGTCGGCAGACTTGATCAACAGATGCGAACGCTGCTGGCAAACAATGACGGCCTTGGCTGATGGACGGCAATTGGAAATCTACCCCACTACACTTTATATATCCCCAGCTTCTTCAGACGCGAAATAAGCGTTGTCGGGTTGACGGACAACAACTTTGCCGCGCCGCGCGGACCATATATCTTCCAGTTGGTCCGCCGCAGAGCCTCGCGCATGTTCTCCTTTTCAAGCTCGCGAAGCTCATGTTCGGTCAGCAATTGGGACCGCTCCGGCTGCATGACGGCAAAAGCGTTTTTTTTGTTCTCAGCAGCGTAAAGTCGTTGCAATTCCTGCAGCACTTGTTCCGGCTGGGATGTAATAACAATTCTCTCAATAATGTTCTGAAGCTCCCGGATGTTGCCAGGCCAATCGTGCTGGATCAGCCGCAGCATATGGGCGCTGTTCAATCGCGTCGCAGGCTTGTTGAACTTTTGCGAACACAGCTTGATGAAATGTTTGGCGAGCAAGGGAATGTCATCCTTGCGTTCGCGCAGGGGAGGAATCTCCAGAGGGAAAACCTGCAATCGGTAATACAGATCCTCGCGAAATTGCCCTGACTGGATTGCTGAAATCAAATCACGATTGGTTGCCGAGATTACGCGCACATTCACCGTGCGGATGTTGTCCTCGCCAACCCGTTTGTATTCTCCCTCCTGAAGCACGCGCAACAGTTTACTCTGAAGAAAGATCGGGAGTTCGCCCACTTCGTCCAGAAACAAGGTGCCACCGTCGGCGGACTGGAAAAAGCCGATGCGATTTTTTACGGCTCCGGTGAAAGCGCCTCGCGCATGACCAAAAAATTCGCTCTCAAACAGCTCCCTGGGGATGGCAGAGCAGTTTATTTTGATCATCGGCATGTTGCACCGGCTGCTGTAGTTATGTATTGCCCGGGCGATCATCTCCTTGCCCGTGCCGGATTCTCCGTAAATAAGCACATTGGCGTCCGTAGGGGCAACCACCTGAATGAGCTTTCTGATGTATTCAACCCCCTGGCTTTTTCCGATAATGCCGTAGAAGGATTGCGCTTCTTTTATTTCCTCGCGCAGGTATGCGTTTTCCTCCTCTATTTGCTTCTTGAGCTTTGTGATGGTCTCAAAGGCGTGCGCATTGGCTATGGCGTATGCCAAATGGTCGGCCACCATGCGCAGCATGTCCAGAGCCCCCTGTTCAAGCCGTTCCCGTGTAAACACTGAAAGCACACCGAGCACTTCGTCGCGGCAAACAAGCGGTTGCCCGGCAAAACTCTGAACGCCCTCACGTCGGATCCAGTCCGGTTCAATCACCCAGGGCGCCTCCGGATCCAGGTCCGCAATTTCAACGGGCATTCCCTCCTGGGCAATCTGGCCAACTTTACCGATTCCCAATGGAAAGCGGCTGAACGCCCCATTGATATTATCCCAAGTGATATTGTCATAGTTGGAACGACCGGCGCTGCTCATGAGGTGCAGGCATTTTTCCTTGTCAGGACAACTGGGTTCAAAGCGGCATGTCAGGCAGCGATCACCCTGCCCCAAAAGCCATACGCGAACCAAAGCAACTCCGGATGAAGCTGCCAGAGTTTTTGTGGCAATATCCAATACCTCGTGCACTGTATGACGTTGCGCCAACGCTAACAACAATCGCCTTACGCTTACAAAACCGAACAGGGCCATATTTTTACCCCCGACAACCCGCGGCGTTCGAACGCACAAATCCGGCAGGTTTCTCGCCAGGGCGTGTTAACATTAGTGAAGCAAGAACCCGACGGCGCAATCCGGTCATTGGTATCCCGGTCCTGTCCCGCGGGTGCGGCAGATTGACGGGAATAACATCAACGACCCTCGCTGGCTTTTGCGAAATTACCAGCACTGTGTCGCTTAAAACAATGGCCTCCTCAACATCGTGAGTAACGAAAAGAACCGTATCCCGCCGTTGAATCCAAAGATCAATTAAAAAATGTTGAAGCCGTGACTTCACCTGACAGTCCAGAGCGCTGAACGGTTCATCCATGAGCAGCAACTCTGGCTCCGGCAACAGCGCCCTTGCGATTGCCACCTTTTGCCGCATCCCTCCGGACAGTTCGCGTGGATACCGGTGGCCACAGTCTTCAAGACCAAACACCCGCAGCATATTCATCGCCCGCTCGCGGCGTTCCTTCCCCTTGACAGCCTGAAGTTCAAGGCCAAGTTCCACATTTTCAAGGACGGTACGCCACGGCAGCAGGGCAAGTTCCTGGCTGACCATGCCTACAGGGCGCCTGAGCAGATCAGCCCTCTCGCCGTTGATGCGCACTTCACCGGATGTGGCTGGCTCCAGTCCGGCTATGACGCGCAACAGCGTCGTTTTTCCCGATCCGTTGAGACCTACGAGAGCAACAAATGTTCCCGCCGGAATCACCAGTTCCAGCCCTTTTAAAACGACCTGCGGATCCTGATTATTTGAGCCAAGGTACACTTTGGAGAGGTTATACACGGACAGGCTTGCCGGCATCACTGCCACCTTAACAACCATCTGTATATACGGCCGAGCATCCATTCCAGCGCCAGGCCGACCATGCCGATCCCAACCATGCCCGCCACGACGGCATCCAGACGCTGCAGATCGCGAGCGCTCATAATCATATATCCAAGGCCATACCCTTGACGCACACCGGTAAACTCGGCAGCCACCAGCGTCATCCACCCTATTCCCGTGCCGACCTTGATGCCTGTGAGCAACGAGGGCATAGCTCCAGGCAACAATACCTTTAGCCAGATATCGCGCCTGTTCCCTCCCAACGTACGCACTGCGTCGACAAGCAAAGGGTCAACTCCGCGGACGCCGGAACAGGTCCCCAGCACAATTGGAAAAAATGCGCCGAGAAAAATAAGAAATACGGCCGAGCCGAACCCAATGCCGAACCAGATAATGGCCAGCAGAATCCAAGCCAGTGGGGGGATGGGGCGAATGAAGTCGATCAGGGGCATAAGCGCCATCTGTATTCCGCGGCTTGCGCCAAGGGCGAGGCCCAACGGGCAGCCCAACAGCACCGCAAGCAGCACGCCGGCCAACACCTTGGACAGGCTGTAGAGGGTATGCATTGGAAGCAGATACCCCGGCGGCAGGCCTACAGCGCACAACTCCCAAAAGGCCGCCCCCACCTGCAGCGGCGAAATACGCATAGTCCCCGGCGCAGTTCCATGCAAGGAGACAAACTGCCAAAGGCAAAGCGTAATGACCAGGGGGCCAACCGCGCAAAGCCAACCTTTCACTTCGTTGTTCCATCTTGCGTGGAAGCTCCGACGCCGAGTATGCGTCTGGTCAGTTCCGCCGGATCGGCGGGATTGATGTACCCAATAGTGCCAAGAAACCGGACATATTCCTCCTCTCCGCCAACACTCAGCTCAGGGGTGTAGGTAACGTTGCCCATCGCCTTGCGGACGACGGATTCATCCATGCCCGTGAACTTCACGGCAATGGGCACGGCTTCGTCCGGGTGCTCAATAATAAATCGCGTGGAGCGCTGGTGAGCCCGGAGCATGGCCTGCGCTGCGCCGGGATTTGCCTTGGCAAAGGCGTTACTCACAGCAAAAACGCAACACGGATGTCCCCTCCAGATATCAGCCGAGGCGTACAGCACGCGACCGATACTCAAGGCCTGCGCGCGGGAAGGGTAGGGCTCCCAAGCCACAAAACCGTCAATCTCACCTGCCTGCAGCGCCGTCAGCATATCCGGCGGGGACAGTACGATGGGTTTGATTGTTTCATGGGCAAGATCAGGCAGGACGGAAGCTTTGCGCAGCAACATATCCTGTACGGAGCCGTTGCCCGGTATGGCTATGATACGTTCTCGTTTGCCGGCCCGCTTCCAGTGATTGGAGACGACGATGGCGGATCCTTCTGTATTGGCCTGCGCCAAGGCTTGCACTCTGGCAGTGCCTCGCGCCACGGCAAGCGTCACCGGCGCTTCACCCACAAAGGCCGCATCCAGATCCCCGCTCCCAAAAGCCACCAGCACTTCCGGTCCTGATCGGAACACGCCGACAATGTTTATTTCAATGCCCTCAGCTTGGTAAAAGCCTTTGTGCATACCAACCCACAGAGCAAGATGGTGTAAGTCATTCTGAAGATAGGCCATGCGTACTTGCGCAAGTGCTTGCGCGCCGCTGTCAAATGCCGTAAACAACAGGCAGGCCGTGACGACAAAGACCTTCGCTAGGGCGGAAAATCCTTTGTTGCCGCATAAATTCAGCATAAATCGAATGTTGCCGGTCATATTGGTATCCTTATGAAGTTTTTGGCACATACAGGTGTATCCTGCCGGGCCTGTTCCAGGTCTTATTCAGTGTCGGCGAGCCAAGCCCCCTGTTGCGGGCGTTCAATTGCTCATTCACGGGGTGTTCCCGAAATCCGGCGGCATCAAAGACTGCTATGACGCTGTCCCGATCGGCGCATGCTGTTGTAAGCAGCAGATACACCGGGGCGGCATGCCTGCCGCAGGCTGACGCAAGCGCGTTCAGGGCTGGCGGCGGCAGGTAGTCGGGGACATTACTCAGGTAGATGAAATCGTGATGCGTGCCGCAACGCGCCAGGTAGGAAACAATATCATCGCATTTGGTTATAATGTATGGCAGAAGTTTGCGGACTCCGTCGAAAGGGCGTTCATCGAAAAAAAACCCCACATTAAACCGCCGTTTTAAGGCCAAAAGCACCTGTCCGGGGGTGAATTCAAGCCCGCGCCGCCTAAAGTGCTCCCGCAATTCCGGGATTATCTGTTTGACAAACCAGTTCTGCAGTTCGCCGGGGGAGGCGCTCTGCCGCAGGGCGCATTGCAGACGTTCGAAATAGTCCAACTGAAAGACCGCCAAATCCACGAAAGTGACAGTTTCAACCTTGCTCAGTATGGCGCTGCTTTCAAGCAGAGCCATCCCCGATCCGCCGACAAATACTGGACGTTGAACGCGGCTGCGAAAAAGACGCATGACCGTGCGCAATACGCTAACATCTTCGTTGGGCAAATAAAAACGGCTGTCCTCCCCCCAGTCCGGCGCCGCAACACTCATAGTGCGCCCCCAGCGGCGAAGGGTTGCGCGGCGAAATCCCAAAGTTCCGTGGCAACAGCACCCTGGCGCAGCACAACCTTATGCCCCTCGCGAAACCCCCCAATGCTTTTGACGGAGACGCCATGTGCGCTGAAATGTTTCACCACCGCCGGTTTATTTGCCGGCGGTACGGCCAGCAGGAATCCATAGGACATAAAGGCAAGCATCCAGCGGGCCAAAGCGGCACCGGGCGGCGGGGTCAGGGCATCCAGATCAATCTCGGCGCCGATCCCGGAGCTTTCTGCCAGCATCGCCGTTGTGCCGGCAATGCCCGCCATGCTGACATCCTTTCCCGCGCGGACAAACCCTGCTTCCGCAGCCTGAGGAAGCAGCTCAAGATGATTGGGCAGCTGGGAATCATCCTCCGGCAGAGTGCAATTCCAATATCCCATGTCGGCAAGCCAGCGACCGCTCGTGCGGGTTGCGAGCATCAGATGATCGCCGGGATGTGCATCAAAACTCGTCATGAGTCTCTTTGCGCGGCCCAAAATGGCCAAAGCGACGGAAGAAGAGGCATCCGTGGTGCGCAGCACATGACCGCCCACAATCGGAACCCGGTAACGCATGGCCCCATCGCGCATGCCGCGTACGATCTCTTTCGTCGAAGCCGCGTCCGGTGAACCGATGACGTTCACCATGGCCAACGGTCGCCCCCCCATGGCGTAGATGTCATTAACATTGGCAAGCACGGCGCAACGCCCGGCAAAATAGGGATTCAGGCGTATCATGCTTGTCACAATGCCTTCTGCCGCCAGCAACAGATATCCTTCGCCATCGGGCAGAGCGGCGGCGTCGTCGCCGTTTCTGATGCCAAAGGTCTGAGCCAGCTCAGTGAAAGCCGCCGCGACAGGTCCGATGTGACGCTTGTTGCGGAAAACTTCCGAATTTCTAAGAACGGAGGCAAGTTTCACAATGTCCACTGTTTTGCCCATGGGATTTTCCGGGTATGTTCTGTAAGGCCAGTATCATACCGGACAAGGCGTCAAGACCGCTCGTATGGCCCAGGCAGGCTATGGCCGACACCCAGCCGGCCGCTCCTTCGGCATCGCCGCTGTGTACTGCATACAGCCACTCAGCCAGTGGACGGGTTATCTGCCCTGCAGCGGCGCAACGTAACAAAAATGCGGAAAATCGGGTTGTGCGGTGACTGACGCAGGTGACTATTCTCTCGCCGACATGTGGCGGCAGAACATCTCTGCCACTGCTCAGCCCGTGAAAATGAAGCGCCGCGAGGGCGCCGGCCAAAAAATCGTCCCCCGCCGGCGTCAAGCCCTCACCCATGCCTGCCAAACTTGCGCCGGCCAGGCAAAAGGCGTCCCAGTCGTATCTGGACAAAGCGCCGGCCAACTCCATCGCCGGCTCCCTCGCGTTTCGGTACAGCCCCTGCGTCAGCAGCCCGTCTTTCATACAGTCTGCAGAACGAACTTTTGCGCTGCTGTCTCCAACCAGGAGGAGGTAAAACGCTCCTTTCGGCGACAGGCCGGCGACAGCCTTGCGCGTAGCTGACAAAGCACGCTCGCGGCTCGACGCGCGGGCCATGGGCCGAACCTGCAGCGGCGGCTTGAACTGCTGAAATCCGCCGAAGCTTACCAACTGTGTCCCCTCATAAAACATGCCTTCCGCCGTCACTGCTATTTCCCATCCCGGCTCGGGCCGGGGGGAAAACCCTTTCCACAAAATGCTGTAAGGATGGCAGGGCAGCTCCGTATCCCCAAGAGTCAGATAAACCCCTTCCCCGGTCAGGAGGTGGGCGGAATGGTCAAACACGGCAACGATATGACCGCGCCTCCCTTTTCTTCCCGGCTTCAGTACGGCGCAGCCGAGACTGCCTGTACCGATGTGCGGCGTCATTACACGACGGAGGCCAGCAGCAGTGTTTCCAATCCAGACAGCTCCATATCCGCATCAAGTTCCTTGACAGCCAGCGCGAAACTTCCCTGACAGAAGGGGCACATCGTCACGAGCGTGTCGGCGCCGGTTGCGACAGCCTCCTTTACCCGATCACGGGCGATTGCCGCGGCCATTTGCGGATAATTGGCCTTGACGCCGCCTCCCGCGCCGCAACATCTGGACTCTTTACGGCAATTCGGCATTTCCAACAGGCGAATGCCGGGAATAGCCGCCAAAATTTTCCGGGGTTCATCGAAAAGCCCCTGTGAACGCCCGACATGACAAGGATCGTGGAAAGTGACTGTTTTTTCCACCGCCTTGACTGGCTTAAGCTTTCCTTGTTGAATAAGACGCAGATACATCTCGGAAAAATGCAATACTTCCACGTTGAACGACTTGCCAAACCTTTTGGCCCAGATCGGGTAATCGTACTTGAGTGTCTTCGAACAGCCTCCGCAAGGGGTTATGATCTGTCGTGCCCTCGTGCTGGCGAACAGATCCAAATTCCGCGCAATAAGAATCCGCGCCACCTCAAGCTGTCCTGTGCGCAACAACGGGCTGGAGCAGCATTGTTCATGCCCGCCTGCATAGGCGTAAGGGATGCCCAGCCGGGTCAGGATAGTGGCCCCGGCCCGCAGCATTGACGGCATCCGGTAGGAGGCCGTACATCCTCCAAAGATCAAAATATCGGCCTTGTCCACAGGACTGTGCTCCGGCAGCATCCACCGCGGTTGCTCACCCGCGGGTTCACCGTAGGGATTGCCGAACTCCCCGGCCAGATCCCCCATTTTTTTGTGTGCCGGCATGGGGCCAAATCCCCTGGTCACGATTTCGGAACGAATGTTTTCCCAAAGATGCACGAGGGGAATGGCGGTCTGGCAGACGGTCTGACAGCGTTCACACGTGGTACACCGATAAAACCGATCCACCCATTCCGGGGTGATCTGTGCTCTGCCTTCATAATAATCCTTCAGAAAATGGATCTTTGCCCTCGGCGAAAACGTTTCAAATCCCCCGCCGAACGGATGCGTCGGGCAAACAATTTTGCAGAATCCGCATCGGGCGCATGTGTGCGACGTGTCGGACAACTCCTTCGGCGCGCGCTCTTCCAACAGCCGGCCGGAATGACCACGGGTACTCATAGTGCCGCGCTCCCTGGAGTTTGACTGGCATTGGAGCGACCATAGGGAAGTCTGGCCGCCAAAGGCGCAATCATGGTTGTGCCGAAAAGGATAAGTTTCGACAAGTTGATAATGGACAAAAAAGGAAGCGCCGGCCCTTTGAGCTTGCCGGGATTCATCAGATCGTCAGGATCCAGTTCGCGTTTTCGATGTTCAACTCGAAAAAGTTTCTCCGCGCCGAAAATCTTTTTCGCCAAGCCGGCAAACCACATGCCGGTGGCATATCCTCCTCCGCCATGGCGGGAAGCTATCCGCAGGGGGATTGTGGCTTTGGCCATGCGCAACGGATAGAGCGTATTCCTCGCGTTATCCAAAATATAAACAAGGACAGCCAGTTGCCCGCCTCTGACCCCAAATGCCTCAAGCCCGAGTTCGTCTTTCGGCAGTGCAGCCGCAATTTCATTCCAGCAGGCAGGAAAATTGTTGAGCGGGATGTAAAATTCGCCCACCAGGAGGGAAGGACCGATTTTTTTAATACGCATGGGGTAGTACCGTTCCGCCCACTCCGCGTCGGCTTCCGCGCGCGAAAGTACCTTGCCGCGATGCGCCTGCGCCAGTTGGGCAACATCGCCGTCACACACGCTACTTCCGGCAACGGCAAGAAAAACGAGACAGCCGCCGTCAATGACGGGCATATGCCCATCGGCTTGTGCCCGCATGGAACAGTAGCCGGAAGATTGCATGCTGGT
>JAISOT010000158.1 GCA_031275465.1 Desulfovibrio sp. | reverse complement strand
CTGAAGACTCGTCAATAAATACAAGTGATTTTGTCTCACAAGTTGCACTCCATTGATGCCATTTTTCACGTTCCGCCTTGATATCTTCCCGGTCTTGTTCCGATGCCCGCAGAGTTTTTTTATATGTTATCCCGAGTCTGAGCAGCGTCCTGTGGACGACAGAAACATTGCAATCTTTATTGAATCTGGCCTTTATCCCTTCAAGTGTTATTGACGGCTCTCCGCTAATGATATCAATAAGTTCTGTTTCATCTCAAGTACAATAGCAGACTTTTCGTTTTTGTAAAAAAGATTTTTCACAAGAGGCTTGAAACTTTTTTGGCCAGTCCCTCGCTTTTGCCAAAAATTACCAGTTCCATCCAGTCCAGGGCAAAGTTCAGGGCCTCTTCGTCACCGGCAAGGCTTGTGGCCATAACGGCGGCCCTGCGCGCCCCGTCCGCCTCCACGCGCTTGAAAATACGCATTGCCGCAATGAGTTCCCAAAACTTGTCCAACTGGAAAAGGCAGCTCTCGGCCATGGCGGCAAGACGGGCTCCCAGGGGTCTGCCCGTGGCGCGCACCATCGCCATCAGGCGCATATAGCGGTCGTTGGCGGCATTGTACTCGGCCACCTGCTGGTCGGCGAACCACCGGGCGGGACTGCGTTCCCTGCCCTTGTCAAATCCCATGCAGTGCCCTTCGCGCACGAGAAAAAAACGCTCCGTCACCCCGTTTTTCCCCATGGACGCGCCGCGCCCCAGGGGGTAGCAGCGGCAGGCTCCGGGACGATCTTCATAGACCATGCATCCGTCATGGCTTACAAAGGGACAGGGCGCGCCGGGGCCGTCAAGCATGCGCAGCATGGGAAGAGGGAAACCCGTGTCCGGAAAAGAACGCACCGTGGTGAAACGCCGCAGAAAGTCCTCGCCCGGCATAGCGAACTGACGACGCAGGCGCAGCACGTCATAAGGAGTCAGCGGCAGGGTGAGTTCCGCGCAGCAGCGGTTGAAACATGGCACATCGGGATTGCAGTCGAAACAGAATGTTCCGTCAGCCGTGATTTCAGGCAGGCTGTCCAAAAATTCGCGGCTGGCATCGGTATCCACAAGAAACTCCTTGTCGCGCGCCGGACTTTCGTCCGGCGCTCTGACGCGACTGTCCCAAGACGAATTTCAGATTTCACCTCAGATAACCTTGTTCAAACCGTATTCAATAATTCCTTCGGCCCCGGCCCGGCGCAACTGCGGAATCAGATCACGCACAACGGCGCTCCGCACCACGGTTTCCACAGAAAGCCAGGCAGCGTCACGCAGGGGGGAGACCGTGGGGGAGTTGAGCGCGGGCAGCATCTGCAGTATGGCGTCAAGGCGCTCCGCCGGCGCGTTCATCTTGATGGCCACAAGACTTTCGGCACGCAGGGCCCCCTGCAAAAGAAGGTTCAATTGCTCGATTTTGGCGCGCTTGCGGCTGTCCCGCCAGGCTGCCCTGTCGGCAATGAGCACCGGAAAGGAAACCATGACCTCGCCGATAATGCGCAGGCCGTGAGCGCGGATGGTGGTTCCGGTTTCCGTCACCTCCACGATGCCGTCGGCCAACCCTTCCACCACTTTGGCCTCCGTGGCCCCCCAGGAATAAAAAACTTCCACATGCACGCCCATGTCCGCGAAATAGCGGCGCGTCACGCCCTGAAGTTCCGTGGCTATACGCTTGCCCGCCAGATCCCGCGGGGTTTTGTAGGGGGAATCGCCGGCCACGGCCAATACCCAGCGGCAGGGCTTGTTGGACGATTTGGAGTACACGATGTCCGCCACGCGCTCCACCTTGTCCTCATGCCCGTATTCATTGAGCCAGTCCAGGCCGGTGATGCCCGCATCCATGACGCCGGCGGCCACGTAAGAGCCGATTTCCTGAGCGCGGCAGAGAGAAAGGGCGATTTCCGCGTCATTGATATCCGGAAAATAATTGCGGCTGTGTTTGCGGATTTTCCAGCCGGCACGGCCAAAAAGGTCAATGGTGGCCTCTTCCAGAGAGCCTTTCGGCACGGCCAGTTTGATGATCGGGTTTGTATCCATGACGCTGCTCCTCGCTGCATTCTAAAAAGTACATTCGGCAAAGCCGTTACCTGCCGTTCCCGTAAACCTGCCGGGGGTCAAAAACTTGCGGCGCGCAGACACGGCAGACGTTATCGCGCAGCTCGCGGTAAAAACAGCTCCTTCTGCCCGTATGGCAGGCTGCCCCGCCCTTCTGCTCGACAAGCAGCAGAATGGCATCGTTGTCGCAGTCAAGCCGCAGGGAACGCACAATCTGCACGCGGCCGGAACTTTCGCCCTTGTGCCAGAGCCTGCCGCGGCTGCGGCTCCAGTACCAGGCTTCACCGCTTTCCAGCGTCTTACGCCAGGCATCCTCGTTCATATAGGCGAGCATGAGCACTTCGCCGCTGGACGCATCCTGCGCGATGGCCGGAAGAAGACCTTTGCCGAAGTCTGGTCTGAAATCACCGGAGGCGTTGTCATCCATCAAATCCGGCATGGTTCGCTCCTTCAGAAATTCTGCTCGTCTTTCAGTGTTCCGCAGCCGTCAGTCTTGCAAAGCGCCGCATGTTCAAATGACACAGGGCTACCGCCAGGGCGTCCGAGGCGTCCAACGCCATTCCCGTTCCCTTGACGTTGAGCAGGCGTTTCACCATAAAGGCCACCTGCTCCTTTTCCGCGCGGCCTGTGCCCACCAGACTCTGCTTGACCAGCGTGGGCGCATAATCGCTGATGGCCAAGCCATGCGCGGCGCAGGCCGCCACCGCCACGCCCCGCGCCTGCCCCAGTTTGAGAGCGGAAAGGGCGTTTTTTGCTGTAAAAACCTGTTCCACCGCCGCCTCGTCCGGAGAGTGGCTGGAAAGAATGAACAAAAGTTCATGGTAAATGCGGGCCAACCTGGCCGAAAATGACTTCTCGCCCGGCAGGGCCCGCACAACGCCGCATTCCAGCAGAGCGAGCCTGCCGGATGCCTCCCGGACAACGCCCCAACCCGTGCGCTGAGATCCCGGATCAATGCCGATGACGGTTACAGCTTGCACGCGCAGGATTACCCGTCAGGCATATCGTCAGGAAAATCAACGTTGGCGTAGACATTCTGCACGTCGTCATTGTCGTCCAGAGCGTCCATCAGGCGCAGCACTTTCAGCCCCGCATCGGCGCTTACGGCAACCAGATTCTGCGGGATTATGGCCAGCCCGGCCGACTGCATGGCAATGCCCGCCGCCTCCAGCGCGTCCCGCACAGCGGCGAAGTCCGCCATGGCCGTGTGTATTGTCCACGCATCATCCTCATCCAGCACGTCATCGGCTCCGGCCTCCAGAGCGGCTTCCATGATCCTGTTCTCGGCATAGGCTGATTTGTCCACATTTATCACGCCCTTGCGTTCAAACATCCAGCTCACGCTGCCGTTCTCGCCCATGGAACCGCCGTACTTGGTGAAGAGATGACGCACCTCGGCCACCGTACGGTTTTTGTTGTCTGTGGCCACTTCCACCATTATCGCGATACCTGCGGGACCGTAGCCCTCGTAAAAACCTTCCGTCAGATCGCCGCCCGCGTCCTCGCCGGTGCCTTTGCGGATGGCGGCGTCAATTTTATCCCTGGAGATATTAACCGCCTTGGCCGCGGCTATCGCCGCGCGCAGGCGGGGGTTGCCCGTCGGGTCGCCGCCGCTTTTGGCGGCGATGATGATTTCTTTTGCCGCCTTTGTAAAGATCTTGCCCCGCTTGGCGTCCTGACGCCCTTTGCGGTGCTGGATATTGGCCCATTTGCTGTGCCCGGACATAGAACCTCCAAAACTGTGAAAATATAAACCGGCGTCCGTTGACGAGGTCTTTCAGTCATTCCCGTTTTGCCGCGTCGAGCGCGGAGGAGGCGCAGCCCCGGCCCATACCGGGGATTTGCAGTGTTTTCGGGGGCAGAAAATTGAGTCCGACGGAAAAAATTTCCTTGCTTTCCGCGCGCGAGCTCTTTGGCTTGAATGTTTTGACCGTGGCAAAAACCCGCCGCATGGGGACAAGCAGTTCCCGGATGTCCGGCCCCATAAAAATTTTTGCCACAAAGGCCCCGCCCCCTTTGAGACAAAGGCCCGCCAGGGAAAAAGCCTCCACAGCCAATTCCAGGGACCGCGTCTGATCCGTAATGCGCGAACCCGTGGTGCGCGGGGCCATATCGCTCAACACCGCGTCAAAAGGTCCGAGTTCTTCAAGACGCGCTTCAAAAGCCGTCGAGCGGTTAAACACGTCCTCCCGCATGAATATCACCTGCGGAGGGAAGATTGTTTCCGTGTCCTGAACATCACAGGCGAGCACAAGGCCACCGCCGCCTATTTTTTCCGCAGCCCCGATGCTCCAGGAGCCGGGCGCTGCTCCCAGATCCAGCACCCTCATCCCCGGCTTCAAAAGGCGGAATTTCGCGTCCATCTCCTTGAGCTTGTAGACGGAGCGGGCCGGGTAGCTTTCTTCCCTGGCCTTGCGGAAATAGTGGTCGCGGTATTCCTTCATTGCGCATGGGGCGCGATGACTGTCGCCTGGTTCGGCTTCAGGGCGATGTCATGCGAACTTCAATTTATCAGTATACATGACTTCACCCCGCAAGCCAAGTTCAAAAATTGCGCCGTGTCGTGAGCAGATGATATGGCCATGATAGGCAGCACATGAATTGCCCGATGAGGAGTCTCAAAGAAGGAGGCTCCGCTGCGACCCGGGGCAATGATTCATGAGGTGGCCATCATGCGATTTTTGGAAGCCAATGACCGCTTTCATCGTGCGGAGTTCAGTCGCGAACAGGCGGCAGAATACATGGGTGTCTCTGTAAGTACTTTTTATCGCAAGCGGCGGCGTTTTGCCGAAGAAGGCGGAGCGGGAAGGGAGCGCATTCACCGCGCCGCATGGTTTCGCGCTGGAGGGTGTGCTTTGCATCCAGGAAGAGAGGTTGGCAGGCAATGACAATACTGTGAGATATAAAGGAAAAACTCTGCGGCTTTCCCCTGACGACAGTCGCCTCCATTATGTCAAATGCAAGGTCAGCGTACATGTGTACATCAAGGGAAATCCGACGGTGTTCCAGGGTCCTCGCAAATTTGAAACCGTGCTTCTGGAGAAAAAAGGCCATAAGGAGGATGACCGGTCGGATGCGTTTATCGCTTTAGCCCCAAGCTCGGATTTGAAAAAAGCGGAAGGGGAAGTCCCAGCTTCCTCTTCACCCGATCTCGGGAACCATCGCGGCGCTCAGGTCACTCGCCAGTGTTGCCCTATCCTCCGGATGGCACAAAACCTATCGGCGAAATCGTAAACAACTTAACCCGGAAGGAAGCTCATCGGTCAAATGATGTGCTACATAAAACGGTTAACTTAATTTGCTATCGACACGATTCCGGCTTGCCGCAACAGACTGCCTCCCTCGCGCACGGGCGACGTCAGACTGGAAGATTCGCGCAAGGCCCTGCAATATTGGCTGCCTCCCTCGCGCACGGGCGACGTCAGACGGCCACACGCGGACAAGCGGCCTGAGGTGTGGCGGTCGCAGCCTTGACTGGGAAAGTTCGTTCTCCGGAGGTCGAGATTCAATCGCAGGTACAAAAGCAGTTGCGGCCTTGTAAACCCTTTGTTACAAAAGAACGGTGCAGGCCGACCGGGGGGGTCGGCGTTCGTGCTTTACCACTCCAAATCACGTTGAGCCATGACAGAAAATTCTCTTGAAAAACATGTGTTGAACCTCGTCTGCTCTGTTTTTGACGCTTATTCGGCGGTGCTTTTTCAGCCTGACGAGACGGGAGACGCCTGCCGCCTGGTCGCCTGGTTCAGCCTGGGAGACAAAATCGCGCTTGATGTTCCGATTTTGCCGGGAAAGGGTTTGGTCGGCTGGATAATCCGAAACCGTCAGCCGATTTTGTATCCCCATTTTGACCAGCGGCAGTCCAGCCTGGGCTATTATTTGGATGGCGAGGAAGCCTCCATCAAGGCCTTTATGGGCTGCCCGGTGCCTGCCGGCGGCGCCTTGTGCGTGGACAGCAAAAGACAATATTCTTTTACCGACAAGGATCACAAAATATTGCAACTTTTCGCCGAGCTCGTCTCACGGCAAAAAAACGCAGGCGGCAGGGAGGAAGGCACGACGGATATTCCCCGTTATTTTGCGGAATTGGGCATCATACAGGATTTGCGTTTCCGCTATAACCGCTGGCCGCAATTTTTGCAGAATTATCTGCACGCTGTGACGGAAGCCGCCGGTTTTGAATACGGGGCTTTTGCCTCAGTGGAGACGCCGCAGGAAACATACTGCGTGGAATGCGAATCCAAACCGCTTTTGCTGACCGGTGGACAGCCGCTCGTTCTGCCTATGGGCAGCGGCATAGTCGGCTGGATTTTCCGCAACGAGCAGCCTGTGATTACCGAGGGCGCCCAAGGATCTCCAACCTCCATGATTTTCGGCAGATTGCCGGAACCCTTGCCGGAGTTTCAGGCTGTTGTCTGTATGCCGGTAATGGTCAACAAAACGGCCAGAGGCGTGTTGTGCCTTGCGCACAGGGGCGAAAAAAACATAGATGAAGGCATGCGCAGTTTTGTCCGCCAGGCGGTGGATCATCTGGCGCTTTTTTTGGAGAATCTGTATCTTAAAAACCGGTTGCGGGCCGTATTGCCCAAGGCCAGGATACACAGCGAGGGGGCGCACGCCTATGACCCGGATCGCGCGCCGGTGACGCCGGAGACAGTGAAAAACAAATGAAATTTTTTCAGCGTATTCTCCGCTTTTTCTCCCATGATATTGCCATGGATCTCGGTACGGCAAATACCCTGCTGTTCACGAAGACGCACGGCATTGTCGTCAATGAGCCTTCGGTTGTCGCCATAGACACGGAAAAAGATACCGTGATAGCTGTCGGCGCGAACGCCAAACAGTTTCTGGGCCGCACCCCCCGGCGCATCAAAGCCGTTCGCCCCATGAAGGACGGCGTTATCGCCGATTTTGACGTTACGCGTGAAATGATTTCCTATTTTGTGGACAAGGTCATCAGCGGCCTGCGCCTTGTCAAACCTGCCATGGTTATCTGTGTGCCTACCGGCATAACCCAGGTGGAGAAGAGAGCTGTAATTGATTCGGCCACCCTTGCCGGCGCGGCGAGCATAGCCCTTGTGGAAGAGCCAATGGCTGCCGCCATCGGCGCGGATCTGCCTGTCCATGACCCGCTTGGCAATATGGTACTGGACATAGGAGGGGGGACAAGCGAGGTTGCGGTTATCACCCTGGGTGGGGTCGCCAGCGTCCAGTCAGTGCGCGTGGCGGGAGACGCCATGAATGCGGCCGTGCAACGATATATGCGGGATGTTTTTCGCATGGCCTTGGGCGAAAACACGGCCGAGAACGTAAAAATAATCTTGGGTTCCGCCGTGCCCCAGCCGAACTCTCCGGCGCTGGAAGTTTCCGGAAAGGATCTTGTGCTGGGTACACCAAAAGTCGTCAGGGTAACGGAAGGGCATATCCGTGAAGCTCTGCGTGATCCGTTGCAAACCATACTGGACGCTGTCATACACACTCTGGAAAAAACTCCGCCCGAGCTTTCGGCGGATATCTTTCGCAATGGCATGCTGATGGCCGGGGGCGGCTCTCTGTTGAAAGGCTTTGATCAATTTATCGCCCGCGAGACGCAACTGAAGGTGTTTGTGGACAAAAATCCGTTGACGACTGTTTTGCGCGGCACAGCGCGCGTTATGCTGGACAGGGAAACGTACCATTCCGTTTTCATAAATTGAGGGGCTGACATCCGCCGCGGGGCGTCGCAAAATGCGTGCGGTGTGAGAATACCTAATAATGATAACCTGTTGCACATATACTTACAATGACGCCGGCCTCCTGCGGGGTTTTCTTGCGGATATGCCCAAATGGAGCGTGCAGCCCGACGAAGTGGTGATCGTTGACGACGGTTCCGACGAACCGTTCGCCTGTGAGGATTCTTCGCTCAACGGCGCGCCTCTGCGCATCATCCGCCTGCCTGACAACAGGGGGTTTTTTGTCAGCAAAAGCATCGCCTACTCCGAGGCTTCAGGAGACGTCATTCTGGCGGCGGACTGCGATGCCCGTCTTTCCGCGCGCTTCCTGGAATACTGCCTCACGCATTTGAAAAACCCGAAAACCGGCATGGTGACGGGAGCCCGCGTTCAGGATGTCGGGCACGGCCCTGTGGGCGAATTTTTGCGTATGTTTGGAGATAATTATCGACAAGACCTTCCCGGCCCCGTGGATTTTATTCCCGCCATCGCTTTCGCCATGCGCAGCAATGTGTGGCGGGAAATCGGCGGGTTCGGAGACCGCACGGCAGGCATAGGGGAAGACCATGTTTTATGCGGACGCGTCAAGGCGCGCGGATATGCCCTCGTTTGCGATCCGCGCATTTTTGTCAACCAGGTCAGGAGGCTGGATCGAATTGCCGTTTGCCGCAGATACTGGCGCTGGCTTTCCGGCAACGCCATGGCGTTCATGCGGCGGACGCCGTCGTTGCCGGAAGGTCTGTACGGCTGTTTTGTCCAGCCCATGTTGCGGCGGATTGAGATATCGGTACGCCGCGACGCGCCGGCGAGCGTTTATGTGGATATGCTGTATGTGACAAGCCATATCGCCCTGACATGTCAGGAACTTGAGGCCAGCGGCGACATTGCGCCGGGCTGCTGCCTGTCTTTTCTGCGCCGGCTGGAGGAAAAATTGCGGCCTTGGCCTGTTCTCGCCCGCCTGCTGAAAGCGGATTTGCTGCGGGTCGGCGTTGCGTGGCCGCATCCGGCCCCTAATGCGACGCCGGCAGTCGACTGGGATGCCGTTCTGGTTTTTCTTGAGATTTGCGCTGAAAGCAAACTGTTTGACTGGCTGAACGCCGACGGCGTGCGTCACGTTCTTGAGGAAGAAGCGGAGGGCGCGGATTTTTCGGCATATCGCTGACGGCGCATGCGTAACCGTTGACATACCGGCAAAAGTAAAAAGTTTTGGGCATGACACGAAAAACCTTGTGCTTTTCGTCCATGCACCGGTGGCCGTGGCAGCGCCAGATGGCCGATCCGTTGCGGGTTTCTGACGGCGTATGGAGCAGCGGCGGCTGTTTTTGGCATATCGCGTCCGAGTTGCCGGAGGGCGTTTCCGGCGCGTCGTATGATTACTGGGTCACCTGGGATGAGCCGTGGAAGGGCCGGATAAGGAGGGACATCCCGCTGGACAGGCGTGTCCTGCTCATCACCGAACCCCGTGAATATAAGGATTACGGAATCCTGTTGCCGTTGCACGGGGTGATCGTCACGCCGTATGATCTGGCCTGCCGCCTGCCGGCCGGATCAAGGCAAATTTTTGCTCCGCCGCTGATCAACTGGTTTTACGGCGTTGATACGCGCGGTGCCCCGGTTTCCACCGTGAATCTTGCCGGGATTGAGGCCATGCCGGTACCGGAAAAAACCGGGCTGTGCTCCATTGTCTGCTCCGATATAGGCA
Source organism: Desulfovibrio sp. (assembly GCA_031275465.1). Lineage (GTDB taxonomy): Bacteria > Desulfobacterota > Desulfovibrionia > Desulfovibrionales > Desulfovibrionaceae > Desulfovibrio. The sequence goes on along the minus strand of JAISOT010000158.1, from coordinate 2,221 downwards.
CGCTGCCCGCGCATCGGGAACGCGTTCTGTTTTTCAGGACGCTGAGGACGGTGTTCAAGGACAGAATTGATTGCTTCGGCAGAGGGCATGCAGTTATTCCGGACAAAAAGGATGCCGTGGACAGGTACAAGTATGTAATCTGTCTGGAGAACAATCTGTGTGAACGCTTCTGGACGGAAAAGGCGGCCGATGCCTTTCTCGGCCATGCCATGCCCGTTTACTGCGGCTGTCCTGATTTCGGCAAATGGTTTCCTGAAGATTCGTTCGCGCGCATTGATTTTCGCCAGCCGGACAGGGCCATGCGCGTCATTGACGCGTTGTTGCGGGAAGACCCTTGGAAACAGAGACTGCCGGCAATAATGGAAGCGCGTCGGCGGTTGTTGCGCGATTACAACTTCTTCACCGCCCTGCCCAGACTGTTGGACGCCCTGCCGGCACTCCGGCAGGGGATCCTTTCAGAGAAAGACGTTACCCGACGATATCTTTCCGGAGGGCAATGACTGTTTAGCCCACGGGATAGTGGTAAGGCAATTTTTTCTTGTGGGCTGATTATTTTGACAAATTACTGCATAATTGTCCCAAACGGTTCTTACCCTCCCTGTTTGGCAAATCTGCGGCATATTTCCTGCCCCGCGGCGCGGCCGGCGCCCATGGCCAGAATAACCGTGGCCGCCCCGGTGACAATGTCTCCGCCGGCAAACACATTGGGCAGGGAAGTCTCTCCCGTATTTTTATCCGCCCTGATATATCCGCGCTCTGTGCGCTCCAGCCCGGGCGTGGCGTCAAGAAGAATGGGATTGGCCCGCGTGCCCAAGGCCACAACGGCAAGGTCCGTGGGCAATACGCGCAGTTGTCCCTCCACCGGCACAGGACTGCGGCGGCCCGACGCATCCGGCTCTCCAAGGCGCATGCCTTGCAACGTGACGGAACAAAGCCGCATATCCGCGTCAGCGTTAAATTGGATCGGCGCCGCGAGCATGGAGAACCGCACGCCCTCCTCTTCCGCATGCTTGATCTCTTCCTCGCGGGCGGGCATTTCCGCCCTGGTGCGCCGGTAAACGATATGCACGCTTTCCGCTCCCAGGCGCAGGGCTGTGCGGGCCGCGTCCATGGCCACATTGCCCGCGCCGAAAACCGTGACGTTTTTTCCGGGGTACACCGGCGTGTCATATTCGGGAAAGGCATAGGCCCGACCCAGATTGACGCGGGTCAGATACTCGTTGGCGGAAAAAACACCCACCAGATTTTCTCCGGGAATCCCCAGAAAGACAGGGAGGCCGGCTCCAACGCCAATGAAGACGGCATCGTACTCTCCACGAAGATCCTCCAGCAGCACCGTGCGGCCTGCCACGCAGTTGAAATGAAAGCGCACTCCCAACGTCCGCAGGTCGCCAATTTCCGCCGCCACAACATTTTTCGGCAGCCGGAAAGACGGAATTCCGTACACGAGCACTCCGCCCGGTTCGTGCAGCCCTTCAAAGACATCCACCCTCAGACCATTGGCGGCGCATATGCCTGCGCAAGTCAAAGACGCCGGACCCGCGCCGAGCATCGCCACTTTTCCGTCACCGAACTTCACAGGCTTCTGTCCGGGGCATCCATGGGCAGAGCCAAGAAAGGCGTCCGCCACAAAACGTTCCAGACGGCCTATGGCCACGGGCTGTCCCTTGACCCCGAGCACGCACTTGCCCTCGCACTGATGCTCCTGCGGGCAAACGCGACCACAGACGGCCGGCAGGCTGTTGGCGGATTTGACAATACTGTAGGCGACTTCCAGATTGCCCTTGACAAGCTCCGCGATAAAATCGCCTATGGGCACCTGCACCGGGCAGCCGGAAACGCAAAGAGGTTTTTTGCAGTGCAGGCAACGGGCCGCTTCCCTGAGAGCCATTTCCCTTGTATAGCCAAGAGCCACCTCATCAAAATTGGCGCGCCGCACAAGGGGCGGCTGACAGGGCATCGCCTCCCGGACGGCCCGCTTTTTTTGTATTTTTTGCCTGTTCATGAGCGCGCCTTTTCATACAGTTCGAATGAATATTTTTCCTGTTCGCGATACGCGGCAAGGCGGCGTTTGAGTTCGTCAAAATCCACCTGTTGGCCGTCAAATTCCGGGCCGTCCACGCAGGCGAATTTAGTTCTGCCGCCAACGCTCACGCGGCAGGCCCCGCACATACCGATGCCGTCCACCATGACGGGGTTGTGGCTCACAGTCGTTTTGACG
>JAISOT010000144.1 GCA_031275465.1 Desulfovibrio sp. | reverse complement strand
GGCCGGCTTCGGCAGCACGGTCATCCTGCTCACTTCCAACCTGGCTTCAGAAAAGGTGCGCGACGCCACTCTGAGGGAGCCGCCGGCCGACGCCGAGGAACTCAAGGCTCTGCTCTGGCAGGATCTCTGCGCATGCTTCAAGCCGGCCCTGCTGGCCCGCATGACAATCGTGCCCTACGCCGCCCTCTCGACGGACGCGCTCACGCGCATCGCCCGCATGAAGCTGGACGCCCTGGGAACGCGCCTGGCGGCCAACAACAGGATAACGCTACGCTATTCCGACGCGCTGGTGACGGCTCTGATGGACCGCTGCCGCGAGGTGGACACCGGCGCGCGCAATATTGACCACATTCTCTCGGCCAGCGTGCTGCCCAAACTCGCCCAGACGCTGCTGGAGAAAATGTCCGTCCAGGAGGCACTAGCCCCGGCCATCCTGCTGGATGTGGACGGCGACGGCGAATTTGTCATGAGCTTTGACGGGCAGACGGAATGACGCGGGCAGGGTGAACCCGGCGTTTACCCGCCGTTTCCGGGGGCCTCATGGGCGCATACGTCATGGCTCTTGACCAGGGGACCACCAGTTCCCGCGCCATTATTTTTGACCGCTCCGCTTCTGTCGCGGCCCTCGCGCAGAAAGAATTCCCCCAGATTTTTCCCCGGCCGGGATGGGTCGAGCATGACCCCCTGGTCATCTGGGCCACGCAGCACGGCGTGGCCTCTGAAGCTATGGAACTGGCCGGAATCCGCTTTTCCGATCTTGAGGCCATCGGCATCGCCAACCAGCGCGAAACAAGCGTCATATGGGACAGGCACACCGGCGTGCCCGTGTACAACGCCATTGTCTGGCAGGACCGGCGCACGGCGGAACTCTGCGGGGAACTCGAAGCAGCCGGACACGCGGAGCGGATCCGGGAAAAGACAGGATTGGTTCTGGACGCCTATTTCTCCGGCACCAAAATCGCCTGGATGCTGGAAAACGTGCCCGGAGCCAGGGACAGGGCCGAAAGGGGCGAACTCCTCTTCGGCACGGTGGATTCCTGGCTGCTCTGGAAGCTCAGCGGGGGAGCAGTCCACGCCACCGATCCTTCCAATGCCGCCCGGACCCTGCTCTTCAACCTCCACAGCGGAACCTGGGACCCGGAGATCCTCTCGCTGCTGGGCATACCCGAAGCCATGCTGCCCCGGATCCTTCCGTCCAGCGGGCGCTTCGGAACGACGGATCCGAAAATTTTCGGCGCGGCCGTTCCCGTCACGGGCATCGCCGGCGACCAGCAGGCCGCCATGTACGGCCAGGCATGCCACAGGCCGGGAATGGCAAAAAATACGTACGGCACAGGATGTTTTCTGCTCATGAACACCGGGATTTCGCCCGCGGTTTCCGGAAGCAGGCTGCTCACCACGGTGGGATGGAAAAAACGGGACGAACCAACTGTTTACGCTCTGGAAGGCACGGTTTTCGTCGCCGGGGCCGCTGTCCAGTGGCTGCGGGACGGGCTCGGGATCATCCGTTCCTCTTCCGAGGTGGAACGGCTCGCCGCTTCGGTTCCCCACAGCGACGGCGTGTTCCTTGTGCCCGCGTTCACCGGGCTGGGGGCGCCCTATTGGGATCCTTACGCGCGGGGATTGCTGCTGGGCATCTCCCGTGGCACATCCAAGGCCCATGTGGCCCGCGCAGCTCTGGACAGCATCGCCTTTCAGAGTCACGGCGTGCTGGAAGCCATGCAGCGCGACGCGGCTACGCCCCTCACAGAACTGCGCGTGGACGGCGGCGCGTCGAGGAACAACCTGCTCATGCAGTTCCAGGCCGATATGCTCGGGCTGCCCGTGGTCCGACCAAAAGTCACGGAAACCACGGCCCTCGGCGCGGCATTCCTGGCCGGTCTGGAAACGGGCTTCTGGGAATCCGAAGAGGCCATCGCCGCGCTGTGGCAGGAGGAGGCGCGCTTTGAACCAAAAATGCGGAATGAGGAACGGGATGAACTACTGGCCCTCTGGAACAGGGCAGTACAACGTTCCCTGCAATGGGCGGGGGACAATCTGTAGGGCGGGCCGCACGCGCTTAGTGTGTTTTAATTTTCACTTTATATATCCAGAGGCCTCAAACCAGCCTATCGGTCGGAGAGATCAGGGAAGCAGGGCCAAAAACTGCCCGGGAGAGAGAGAAAAACGCGGAAACCGCGCCGCTCCTTACGGAGAGCGTGTTATATGGCGGTGTTGTGTGTAGCAAAGATCAGGCCAAAATCGCCGATTTCAGCCCGCGCACTGTTTTTTTCTGGCCGGAAACCCTTCTGCGCCCGTGCCTTCATGCCGCCTGCCTGGAACATATGTCCGTTTCGGCAACGCCAAAAAGTCGCCACCACCGCACTGTTGATATGCATATCCGCTCGCGGCGCGCAAGACAAGCGTTATTTCAGGAAGTTCCAAAGAATTTCAGCGCCCGATCCTGTTTTGCGCCGCTTTTTTCTTGACTTCATGGGCGGTCCGGGACAATGGGAACCAAACATCAACCTCAACGGATTCGAGTATGCCCGTGTCTTCCTGTTCCGTTGCCGCGAATTTTGCCGCAGAGGGCTGGCGATGGCGCATGATCGACAGAAGAGGAGACGCCCGTGAATGAAATTCTGCGCTTTATTCATACGCCGCCAATACGGACGGCAACGCATCAGTCCAATGCGTATTCCGTCCGCCAACAATCACCGCCATTGAATGGCGGCTGTTCTGATTTCGCCAGCAGCACATCGCCCAACAACAGATAGGTCATTTCCGTGCGCATGAAGCAAACGTAGGCATCCGCCGGCGTGCAGACTATCGGTTCGCCCCGGACATTGAAACTGGTGTTGATCAGCACCGGGCAGCCGTGCCGTTCCTTAAAAGCTGAAAGCAAGGCCCAATATCGTGGGTTTGTCCGACGCGAAACGGTCTGGACGCGCGCCGAGTAATCAATATGCGTGACGGAGGGAAGTTCGGAACGTTGAAAATATAAACGTTCCCAGAGTGGAAGCTCCTCGTAGCCGTTCGGCACAGCCTTGCGTAGTTTCTCCGCAACCGGCGCGACCAGCAGCATATAGGACGAATTCACCGGTATATCAAAATATTTTTCCGCATCCTCCTCAAGCACGGAGGGCGCGAAGGGACGAAATCCCTCCCTGTATTTTATCTTCAGGTTGAGGCATTTCTGCATTTCCGGATTGCGGGGATCGCCGAGGATGCTCCTGTTGCCCAAGGCGCGCGGGCCGTACTCCATGCGGCCTTGAAACCAGCCGATCACATGCCCTTCAGCCAGCAGATCCGCCACCGTTTCGACCAGGATTTTTTCTTCCGGCATGCTCCTGTACGGCGCGTGAAAGCGCTTGCATGTCCGCAGAATGTCATCTCGCCCAAACTCCGGCCCCAGATATGCGCCGCGCATGGAGTCATCTTTTTGGGGAGCGCGTTCCATGCCAAGTCCAATGTGCCAATACGCGAGGGCAGCCCCGAGCGCCCCGCCGGCATCGCCCGATGCGGGCTGAATCCAGATGTTTTTGAACATGCCGGAACGCAGCAACTTGCCGTTGGCGACGCAGTTGAGCGCCACACCGCCGGCCAGGCAGAGATTATCGGAGTGTGCGTTTTCACACGCTGTGCGGGCCATGCGCATAACCACATCTTCCGTTACGCGCTGTATGGCCAAGGCCATATTCATATATGTCTGCGGTACGTCTTCCCGCTCCGCCGTGCGCGGTTCCGCGCCGAACAGGGCTTTCCAGCGATTCTCCTCGTACATGCGCAATCCGGTGGCATAACTGAAATAAGCCATATTGAGAAGGAATGAACCGTCTTCACGTATGTCAATCAATTCGCCTCTGATTTTTTCCTCAAATTCAGCCGTTTGTCGCGCTCTGGGATTGCCGTAAGGCGCGAGCCCCATGAGCTTGTATTCCCCGCTGTTGACCTTGAAACCACAATAGGCGGTGAAAGCGGAATAAAGCAGGCCCAATGAATGGGGAAAATGGATTTCTTTGAAAACCATAATGGATGGGCCGTCCCCGCGCGCGATGGAGGTGGTTGCCCATTCGCCCACGCCGTCCACTGTAAGAATAGCGGCCTTTTCAAAAGGCGAGGGATAAAAAGCCGACGCCATGTGCGAGAGATGATGCTCTGAGAAGTATACAGCCGGCAGTTTGTTGCTTTCCGGGAGCAAATTTTTCAGATTTTTTTCCAACAGGGAACGCATGAAAAGCTTTTCCTTTACCCAAACCGGCATGGAGGTGAGAAAACTTTTCAGGCCGCGCGGAGCAAATGCGTGGTATGTCTCCAACAGGCGCTCAAACTTCAGGAAAGGTTTGTCATAAAAGACCACTCCTGCAACCCGATCCAGGCCGATCGCAGCTTCCTCCAGCACATAACGCGCCGCCTGCGCGGGAAAGTCCGGATCATGCTTCTTGCGTGTAAACCGCTCTTCCTGTGCGGCAGCGACAATTTCGCCGTCACGCAGAAGCGCAGCCGCGCTGTCGTGATAGTACGCGGAGATGCCGAGGATATAGAGAGGGGTTTTCATAGGGGCGTTAAAAGAGCGTATAGACAAAAGGAGCCATCGCACTGCCGCCCACAAAAAAAAGCAGGCCGCCAAACAAGACCAGCACAATGATCAGGGGCAAGAGCCAGAATTTTTTGCGCGTATTCAAAAAACCGACAAGCTCGGAAACAAAATGCATACCCTACCACCCGGTTAGAAAGGATTGACGAAATCCGCGGCTGCAAAGACATGGTTCCTGTTTACGAAGCATGTGCCGCTGTCTTTTTTCCACCGCCGGAGCAACAGAACATCCTTGCCCATGCAACGGCGCACAAAGGCAACCGGCATGAGTATGGCGCAGTATACCACGGAGAACAGGACAGCGGAACTTACCCCGCCAAGGATATGGGAAAGGCCGAACCAGAAGGCGGCAAAAGGCTTCATGACCACCGGAGCGACCATGCCGAGCAACAAAAAAA
>JAISOT010000139.1 GCA_031275465.1 Desulfovibrio sp. | reverse complement strand
ATGATCGTGAAGCGTGAAGTGCCGAAGCGTCGCTCCTACACAGGAGCGTGGATTGAAACTAGCTGTTGCCCTACAACACGCTGAAGGAAATCAGAGAGAGGCGTTTTCAAAAGATTGCTCCTTGATGGCGATACATATTCGCGCCGGTCCCGGGGCAAATCGCGAACCGTCAGGAAAACAGCGAAAGATTTTTGATTGTGGAACGACGGCGGACGACAAGGGCGCCTTCATGGCATAACTGTTTGATCTTTTCCAGAAAAGGCGATGGGGGCAGTTTGAGCGCACGTCCATAGAGCCTGCGGTTCACGGCGCGGGTGAGAAAAATCCGCCGCGCGGCCCGCGTCAGCCCCACATAGAGCAGACGGCGTTCCTCGTCCATGTCGCACTCGCTCTGTCGGGCGGCGGGCATGTCCCCAGGCGCGCCCTCCTGCCCCTCCGCGTCATCCGCCGGCCTGCCGAAGATCGCCGATCTGCGCAGGGGCACTATGCCGTCTTCCAGCCCCGGCAAAAAAACAGCTTCAAATTCCAGTCCCTTGGCGGCGTGCAGGGTAAGTATCTGTACACGTTCGGCTTTGACGCAGGCCTGTTCCGCTTCGCGCAGCCAGCCCGGCCGCGCTTTGTCAAGGGGATTGAGGGCGTCTTCCAGCGCCGGGGCGACGCAGGGTATGCCTTCCCGCTCCAGCGCGGCGCGCAGGAGAGGCATCTGAGCCTTCAGGCGCACCAGCACGGCAATGGAACCCGGGGAAAGCTGTTCTTCGGGCAGGTGTGCGGCGCTTCTGTCAAGCAGGGTGTGAGAGGTGGCGCCGAGCAGTTTTTTGATGCGGTCGGCTATGGTTGCCGCCTCAGCCCTGTCGTCGGGAGCGGTATAGCTGTCAAGGCGACATTGCAGCGGTCTTGCCGCTGTCAGCGTGCCGCATTCGCCTTGTCCCCCGAGAAGCGTCTGAGCCAAGGTGAGCACGTCCTTCCCGGCGCGAAAGCTCTTTCCCAGCCGGAATGTCCGGAGCCCGGGCCAGAAGGCGCGCAGCGCGTCCGCGCAGTGCGTTGCGGCGCCGCGAAAGCCGTAAATGGCCTGGTCCGGATCGCCGATGGCAAAAAAGCCCCTGCCGTCAGACGGCGCCATATCCCTCACAAGACCAAGCTGCATGGGGGAAAGATCCTGCGCTTCGTCCACCAGCACATGCGCGGGGCGCTCTGTATGGCGCAGTTTACCGAGGTGCTCTTTCAGGAATTCAAGCAGATCCTGGTAGTCTAGAAGATCCGGCGTGGCGGCCTTGCGCTCCTTGTACCGTTCCGCGCAACGCGCGGCTTCCGGCGGGGGCGTGGAGCCGTTTTCCCTGGCGATGGCGGCGGCTTCCCACAGGGCGCGCTGTTCGCGGCGGGGATGCCGGGCGTTGGCCTCGCAAAAGAGCGCGAAGGCTTCGTCTTCCGACAACAGGGAAATTCGCGGATTGCGCCGGCGCAGCGTGCTGAAGGCCAGACCGTGCAGGGTGTCGCAACGGGGCAGCGCCGGATGGTCCGGCAGGGCGGCGGCGAGGCGTTCGCGCATTTCTCGGGCGGCGCGGCGGGTGAAGGTAACGGCCACAATGCGCTGCGGATCCTCCCCCTGTTCAAGCAGCCATTGCAGCCGGCCGACAAGAATTCTGGTTTTGCCCGCTCCCGGCCCCGCGAGCACGAGGGTCGGCGCGGGCCGGGCCGTGAGCGCGGCATGCTGCTCTTCAGTCAGGGCGGCGTCTTTTTGCCGAGGTACGGCATCGCGGCCGTCTCCGGCATGTCGCTTCGGCTGAGGCGGGGCGTCAAAAAGCCGCCACATCGGCAGTTCGGCGGAGAGGCCTTTTCCGGCCCGCGGCCTGTCGCGGGAGGCATCGGGCGGCTGCTTTCGCGCGGAGGGAAAAAGCAACGGACCTCCGCGAATCCGGCGCAGTTCGTCTGGGGCAAAAACCCGGGCCGTTCCGTATTCCCCGTCATAGCCGCCCGTTCGGATGATTTCCCCGCGCCGCATGCGGCTTACGGCTTCGCCGAGCGCATCCCACCGCGCGCGTATGTCCGCTTCCGGAATGAGGCTCAGGATGTGCAGTTCCGGCCCGAGCGCGTTCAGAAGTTGCGCGTGACGTTCCAGAACCTTGCGGCTTTGCGCGCCTGCGCCGAGAATCTCGGAAATCAGCTCCATCAGCGGAATGATCGGTTTTGCTTCGGGTTCGTAAGGCAGGCCGTCGGGCGGAGCATCGCGGTCGGCAAGCTCCAGCACGCGGTGCAGCACGCCGATGGTCAGGGGTTTGCCGCAGACAGGGCAAATATTTTTGAGCGCCTCCGCTTCCTGCGGCAACAGCACGATGTTGCAGGCCCTGTGTCCGTCAAGATGATATTTGCCTTCTTCGGGGCAGAATTCCAGTGTGCCCAGGAATTCGCACGATGCGCCGGTTGGGGGGCGTCGCGCCGCAGCGGCGCGCAGTGCGCCAAACATGCCGTCGAACGAGGGCGTTCCCGCAAAGAGATTGGCTTCGCGCCCGAGGTTGGCGGGCGAGTGCGCATCGGAGTTTGAGACAAGCGCGTAGGCGTCAAGGGCGCTGACGCGGCGGTTCATGGCCGGGTCGGAGGAGAGGCCGGTTTCCAGCGCGAAGATGTGCGGAGAGAGGTCGCCGAAGCAGTCTTCCAGAGAGTTGAAACCGGACTTGGAACCGAAAAGCGAGAACCAGGGCGTCCAGACGTGCGCGGGGATCAATGCGGCGCGAGGCGCGGCCTCAAGGACAAGCTCCAGCAGGTCGCGGCAGTCAAGGCCCAGAATGGGGCGGCCGTCGGCGTTGAGATTGCCGACGCGTCCCAGGCGCCCGCTGATGCGATCCGCGTCGTCAAGCGTCGGCGCGTAGATGAGGGTGTGGACTTTGCGCACCTTGCCGTGACGCTTGTAAATGGAGCTGATTTCAGCCTGCAGGCAGAACAGGGGAGGGTTCGTCACCGGCGGTTTTTTCGTCAGTCCCGATGGGGCTTCAGGCATCCTTGCCTCTTCGCTCAAACGGTACAGGCCGCTTGTCTCGTCGGGAACAAGCTGCGAGCGCAGTTCCTCGCGCCATTGGGGATGAGTGAAATCTCCGGTCCCGAGAACGTCGATTCCCTTGTTCCGCGCCGCCAGCGCGAGGACAGGCAGGGTAATCCCCTTGCTGGTCGCGCGGGAAAAGCGCGAGTGTATGTGCAGGTCGGCGATGAACGTCATGGGCTGTTCAGTGCAGGTGCTTTATCATTTCGGACACGGGCTGTCCGTCAGGCGCGCGCGCTCCGGGATTTATTTCCAGAAGCCGCCGCCAGGCGCGTTCGGCTTCCTCCTTTTGGCCCAGATCATAATAGAAGACGACGCCCTGGTTGAAAAGCGCGTTCTCATGCCTGGGATTCAGCGTGGATGCCTTGCGGAAGCACTCGATGGCCCTGGCGAAGTTTCCCGTATCGCGGTGCATGATGCCCATATCGGTAAGCACGTTGGGATCGTCCGGCGCCAGTTGCAGAGAGCGTTCATAGGCCGAGATCGCTTCTTTCTTCATGCCCGCGTCGAAATAGAGATTTCCGAGATTCGTCCAGGCTGCGGCGTCCCTGGGGTTGCGCAGGGCCGCTTTTTCCAGTTCCGTAATTTTTTGCGCCGTTTCGCGCGACAGGGGAGGCTGGCCTCCCGGCGCGGCTTGCGGCGCGGGGGCCGCTTTCTCCGTCTGCGCCGGCGAGGACCGCTTGTTCAGTTCCCGGCGAATGGCCTGTTTCAACTCCTCGTCCGCATCGGGCGCGTTCAGGGCGATGGTGAAATGCTCAAGTCCGTGCTGCGGGTCCTGGAGAAAATAGGTGAGCAGCACGCCCAGGCTGTAGTGAAGCGGAGCTGTGGATTCAATGGCGATCGCCCTTTCAAAGGCTTCCGCCGCTTCCTTGTGTTGTCCCTTGTTGTGCAGAATGACGCCCAGCAGGTATAGCGGACGGTGATCCTGCGTGTTGAGCGTGACGCCGCGCTTGGCGAAGGTTTCCGCCGCGTCCCAGCTTTGGGCGGCGACCAGGGCTTCCGTAAGTTCCATCAGCAGATTCAGGTTGTCGGGCTCCCTGGCCGCCCGTTGCATGAGCATGCCGATATTGTTTTCCATGCCGGCGGGCATTGCCGCTGTCTGCTCCGGCGTCCGTTGCGCGTTCTGGCGGGGATTTCCGAAGTTTCCGGCCAGGGCGGCAAAAAGCATGCTCAGAAAGCACAGGGCCAGAAAGACCGCAAGGGCGCGCGCAGGAACGTCGGGCCGCGTCGGGGTGTTGGCCGTGGTATTCATTCCCTGGTTCCTTGAAATTGATTTTCGGGGTGAAGGGTTTCCCATTGAGCCAGACGGGCTGAAATCGCGCGCTGTTCCAGGGCCAGAAAGGCCAGATAGGCGCCGAGGCCGATCCAGAGCGCGGCGTTGGCGACGGCAAGCCAGACAATTGTATCCATACTGTATACCTTATGCTGAATGGTTTTTAGGGCGATGTCTCGGCATTCGCGTGCATGCGGGCGCGCAGGTCGAGCTGGCCTTTGCGCAGCCAGACGAGGCCCGCCCAGAAAAATCCGAACGCAACGACGCAGGCCGCCACGGTAAGCTTCATTTCCGGCTCAAGACCGCCGCCTTGCGCGCCCAGAACGGCCGGATGGATGGAGCGCCAAATCCGGGCGGAGACAAAGACAAGCGGCACGTCCAAAAAGGCGACAACGCCCAGCACGGCGCAAACGAGGCCCTTGCGCTGCGCGGACAGGTTGAGGCCGCGCAGCACCAGATAGCCTGCGTAAACAAACCACATGACGAGCGTGGTGGTCAGGCGCGGATCCCATGTCCACCAGACTCCCCAGGATTTGCGCGCCCAGAGCATCCCCGTGAGCAGGGCAAGCCCACTCAAAAGCACGCCGGTCTCGGCGGCTGCGGCGCAAAGTCTGTCGGCGACGGGCGCGCGTTTGAGGAGGTAGGCGACGGAACCGAGAAAGACAAGAAAAAAGCTGAACAAGGCCCACCAGGCAAGCGGCAGATGGATGTAAAAAATTTTTTGGACAAGTCCCATAGTTTCTTCCGCCGGGGCGTAAAAATATATCAGATACTGACAACAAGCCAGCGACAGACAGCCGGACAGCAGGAGGAGGAGCGGCAAAAGAGGATATTTGGGCATTTATTCGTCCCCGGTATAGAGAAAGGCGAACAGCAGCAGACCGGCCGCAAGAAAAATCGCGTCAAAGGCGGCCGCCAGGCCAAGCCATGCGCCGGGGCCGTCGGGGTCGGCGCTGCCGAAAACCTGGGCGCCTATGCCTGTGCCGGCCAGCAACAGCGGCGCGAGCAAGGGAAAGAGCACAATGCTCAACAGGGATTCCCGCGTTGTCTGGCCTTGGGCCAGCGCGCCCAGAAGGGAACCGAGCGCGCACATGCCGGTGTCCGTCAAAAGCAGGATGGCCAGGGCCGGCCTGAGAGGGCCGTTCAGGCTCTGGCCCAGAAAAACAACGGTCGCCGGCAAAAAAACACATTGGGCCAGCAACAGCAGGACGAGGCCGGCAATGGCCTTGCCAAGCCACACCGCCTGGATTGGCGCCGGGCAAAGGAGCAGGCCCAGCCGGGAGTCGTTGGTTTCTTCCAGCGCGTACAACTGATTGAATATCAGCACCTGGCAAAAGGCCGAACTGAGCCAGAACACCGCCGCGGCGTTTCTGGCGTTCAGATTTTCGCCGACGCCCTGCGAAAGGCTGAACACAAAGACAAGCAGAAGCCCCAGCAAAAGGGTCTGGACAAGGCCGCTGCTTCTCAACAGCGTCAGCGTCATATCCTTGCGGAGAACGGCCAGGGTCATGCGCAACATGCCTGCTCCGCAACGTCGGGAGGGGACAGGCGGGAAGGGGGGCCGTCATGGGCCAGCCTGCCCTTTTCCAGAAGCAGCGCCCTGTCGGCAAGCTGCGCGTCGCGGGCGATGTCGTGGCTCGTCAGGACGACGCAGGCCCCGCGCCTGCGGGCTTCAAGCAGCTCCCTGCGCAGCAGGGCCTGCGATGCCGCGTCGAGGCCGGTATCCGGCTCATCCAGCAGCAGGACGTCGGGCTCAAGCAGGAGAATCCGCGCCAGATTGAGCCGTTGGGCCATGCCGCGGGAAAAGGTCCCGGCCCGGTCATGCGCCCGCGCTGCAAGGCCGACGCGCCCAAGTATGCTGAGCAGTCCTTCTTTTGTCATGGAAAGGCAATGGGCCTCGCGCCAGAAAGTCAGGTTTTCAAGGGCCGTCAGGGCCGGATAGACAAAGGTGGAATGGGCGAGATGACCGATTTTTCCGGATTTTCCCGTAAAACGGGCCGCGCCGAAACTTGGCCGCGTGAGCCCGGCCATGATTCGCAGAAGAGTGCTCTTTCCGGCGCCGTTGCCGCCCAGCAGCAAGGTGATGCTGCCGGCGCCGAATGTGCAGCTTATATCCCTGAAAACAAGGGTATGGCCGTAGAGATGGGCAACGCGGTCAAGCTCCAGCACCGTTCACCTCGAGACAGGCGGAGTTTGTTCCCGCCGGCCCGACGCCGGAGATTCGGACTTTCGGCGCCGCAGACACAACAGGGGCAGGAGGCAGAGCATGGTTCCCCCTATCCACAGCCAGTTGACAAAAGGCTTGACGCTGATTTTGACAAGAACGCGGTTTTCTCCGTCAAAACTGAGCAACGAGGCGTAGATCTCGTCACCCGGCCTGGGAATGGTGTCCACTTCGGAAAACTGCATTGCGCCAAACTTGTCGTACACACGGCGTTCGGGCTCAATAATGCCGAGGGATTTATCGCCTTTCCGCACCTGTATCCGGGCTCCCACATATTCATAACCTGGTCTGCGTCCGTTGCGGATGTCCAGCAGTGTGGCGGTATAATCCTGTATCCGGCCGGATTGCCCCCGCGCGAGCGTCATGTCCTTGTCCTCGGCGTACGGGCCGGAAAAGGCTATGCCGAGTGTCACAAGGGCCATGCCGAGATGCGCGCCCAAGGCCCCCAGTGTGGATGCGTTGCGGAAAACGGCCGCGTTTTTAAGCATCAGAACGGCGTTATACACGAGGCCGAAGGCGGCCGCGGCGGCTACGAGGGCTGTGCTCTGGCGATACCCCGCCGCCCAGATCGCCGTCGCGCTGACGAGCATACAGGTGATGAGGCCCATAAAGGCGTTTTTGCGGTTCAGGCCTCCGCCCATGCGCAGCCAGGGGCAGAAGGCCATCATGATGACGACAACCGCGCCCAGCGGCAGACAGACGCGGTTGTAGAAAGTCGCGTCCAGTCCTTTGGGAACGCTTGTCCAGAGTTTGCTGATCTGCGGCCAAAGAGTTGCCGCGAGAATGATGACCGCGAGGGCCAGCAGCACCCAGGCGAGAAGCGTGAGCAGGCCTTCGCGGCTGCCGGGCCCGGCGAGTGGCCTGCCTTCCGTTCTGGCCCAGAAGCCTGTCCAGAGAGCGACAAACAGCCCCGCGAAAACAAAGATTGTCAGCGGCGTTCCCACGGAGCCGTCGCCAAAGGCGTGCACCGACTCGACCACGCCGCTGCGTACCAGATACGTGGCGAAAAAAGCGGAAACGGTCGTCAGGGCGATCATGACGACATTGACGCGGCCCAGCTTGTGGCGCCGTTCTTCAATGATCAGGGTGTGCAGCGCCGCCGTGCTGATGAGCCAGGGAAGCAGCGAGGCGTTTTCCACCGGATCCCAGGCCCAGTAGCCGCCCCAGCCCAACTCCATATAGGCCCACCACGCGCCGAGCACGATGCCCGCGGTCAGAGACAGCCAGGCGAGAATGAGAAAAGGCCGCGTCAGGCGGAACCAGGCCTTTTCCTCATTCCGTTTGCCCGAAAGCGTCTGGGCAAGGGCCAGACAGGAAGGTACGGCAAAGCCGCCGTAACCTAGAAAAAGGAGAGGAGGATGAAATATCATGCCGGGATTTTGCAGCAGGGGGTTCAGGCCGTTGCCGTCTTTCGGCGGCGGCGTCAGCATGGTGAAGGGATTGCTCCAGGTTGTCAGTATGAGGGTAAAAAAGGCCACTGTGGCGTAAAAGAAGACCCAGTGCCATAAACGCGTCGCGGGGGTGAGGGATTTGCAGGCGCCGGTAACGGCGAAGATTGTGCCGCCCAGGGCGACGGACAGGGCCCAGAACAGCATGGAGCCTTCCTGCCCCGCCCAGAAGGCCGTCAGGCGGTAGAAAACGGGAAGAATCAGATCCGTGTAGCCGGCAACGTACTTCAATTCGAAATCATGCCGGTAGAGAGCGTGCAGCAGCATGGCGGAGGCCAGCAGCAGGGCTGCGGCTATGAACCAGTGGAGTTTTTCGACCAGAGGCAGCGTGTCGTCGCGCCCGCGCCAGATATCGTACAGGGCAAGCCCGCCGCCGGAGAGGGCGCACAACAACGCCAGAAACTGCATGGTAGAGGCAAAAACATACATGGGTTTTCAGTGGGGTTGATTGTTTCCAGGGGCGTCACGCGTCGCCAACCGCCGGGCAAGCTTCTGCGCCACGCGGGGCGCGGCAAAAAAAGAAGGGGTATGCCAAGAGCCGCTGTCAACCTTTGCGATTTTCTTTCTGATATTTTGACG
>JAISOT010000090.1 GCA_031275465.1 Desulfovibrio sp. | reverse complement strand
TCTCCGACCGGCCGCTACAGGCTTGACGTGCAACTGGCCGGCTCCGGAAAATCCGGCAAGAATGCCCTCGTCCTGGGCACAACCGGCGTGCGGGTGGAAGAATTCCAGCCGGACACGCTGGAGCTTGCGGCCCGCTTTGAACCCGCCCAGGAGAAAGGCTGGCTGCCGCTGCCCGATCCCCCCGCGGCGCACGCGCGGGTCCGGCTGAAAAACCTGTACGGCATGCCCGCCGCGGACCGCCGGGTCAGGGCTTTGCTGCGCATTCTTCCGGCCGGGTTTCGCTTTCCCGGCTATGAGGACTACACCTTTCACGACGCATCGCCCTACCGTGGAGAAGCAAGGGAAATCGCCCTGCCCGAGGCGCGCACGGAGTCTGACGGAACGGCCGTCATCCCCCTGCCTCTGGCGGAACTGCGCGCCGGAAGCGTGACCTGTTCGTTGCTGCTGGAAGGTTTTGAGCCGGGCGGGGGGCGCGCCGTGAGCCTGCAACGGAACCTGCTGCTCTCTCCCCTGCGGACGATTCTGGGCTACAGAGGCACGGAAGCGGGAGTCAATCCGGACTTCATTCCCCAGGGCCGGACGGCGGGGCTTGACTTTGTGGCGCTGAACCCGGCGTTGGAAAAAGTCGACTCAGGCCCGCTGCTTTTTGTGGTATACGAGCGCCGTTATGTGACGAGTCTGGTGACGGACGCCCGGGGGGAATACCGCTTTGACGAAACGCCGGTGGACAGGGAATGCTCCCGCGAAACCCGGACTGTGGATGCGCGGAGCGGGTTGCGCTGGACCATCCCCACGGAGAAGCCCGGCGAGTATCTGCTGACGGTGCGCACCGACGCTGGCGCAGAAATGGCTTCCGTCCCCTTTACCGTGGTCGGAGACAGCCTGCGCGCCGGGGATTCCCTTGTTCCGGGCAAATTGCGCCTCCGCATCGACAGGGCGGACTATGAAGCGGGGGAAACCATAAACATTCATCTGACCACTCCCTACGACGGAACCGGGCTTATCACGCTTGAGCGTGACGCCGTCGAGGCGCACAAGTGGTTCCGGGCCAAGGCCGGAGAGAGCGCGCAGTCCATAGGAATTCCCGACGGCTTTGAAGGCCGGGGCTATGTGAGCGTGTCTTTTGTGCGGGACGCCGATTCCCCGGACATCTACATGACCCCCCACTCCTATGCGCTTGCTCCCTTTACGGCCGGCATACGCAAGCGCGATATGGAACTCAGGCTTCGCGCGCCGGAGACCGCCCGCCCGGGTGAGGACATTTCCGTTGCCGTGACGGCGCGGGAGCCCGGCAAGGCTCTGGTTTTCGCCGTGGATGAGGGCGTGTTGCAACTGACGCGCTTCGCTGTCCCGTCCCCCCTGGACTATCTGCTGAGGGACAGGGCTCTGTCGGTGGAAAGCATGCAGGCATTTGATCTGCTGATGCCCGAACATGCCCTTCTCAGGGGGCGCATTCCCGTTTTCGGCGGCGACATGGCTTCGGGCGGAGGACGCTTTCACAACCCCTTCAAGCGGCGGGGGGAACCGCCCCTGAACACCTGGACCTTCGTGGACGTGGGGCCGGAGGAGACAAAGGTCGTCATTCCCGTGCCGGACTACTACAACGGCCGGGTGCGTGTCATGGCCGTGGGCAGCGCTCCCCGGACGGCGGGCAACGCGCGGGCGGACGTTACGGTACGCGGCCGCTTCACGCTCATTCCCCAGATGCCGCTCCAGGCCGCCCCCGGAGATTCTTTTACGGCTTCCGTGACCGTGGCCAACAACATCGCGGGCGGCGGCAAAGACAAGACAGTGTATCTGGACATGGAGCCCGATGCGGTTTTCGCCGTTGAGGGAAAGACGGCATTCGCGCTGCCCGTGGAGGAAGGAGGCGAAAAAACGGCGTCTTTCACCGTGAAGGTAAAGGATGCTCCCGGAGAGGCGAAAATTCGCTTTACCGTACGGGAAAACGAGGACGCGAGCGATCCCGGCGCAAGCGCGACAAGGCAGTCCTCCGTTTCCGTGCGTCCCGCCGCGCCGCGCCGCACGGATCAGGCGGCCGGACTCTTTGACCCTTCCACGCTCATCAGAGTGCAGCGCGACCTTTATCCCCATGAAGCGACGGTGCAGGCAGCCGTGTCCGGACTGCCTCTGCCCGCCGTCCGCGGCCTGACGGCGTATCTGGACCGGTATCCGTATGGTTGCGTGGAACAGCTTGTCAGCAAGGCCTTTCCGTATGCTGTTCTATACAACAGACTGGAATTGCTCACTGATGCGAAGCGCACCGGCGCAAAAGTCCGAGAGGAGGCCGGAAAGATGCTGGATGCGGCCGTACACGCCATCCAGGCCGCGTTCCGGCCCGGAGAAGGCGTGGGCGCATGGGCCGGCGCCCCGCCGGATTTGTTGCGGACGGTCTACGCGGGAGATTTTCTCCTGACCCTGCATGAAGCGGGACGCGGTTTGCCCGGCGGTCTGGCGGACGGCGTGTGCGCCGCCATCGAAAACATGGCGGCGCGAACGCCCGTTTCACTGGAAGACGCCAGAATCAAAGCCTACGGCATATGGGTGCTGACCAGGGAGGGGAGAATCACCACCCGGGCAATATATCATTTGCAGGAATACCTTGACGGCGCCGTGCCCGACTGGCGGCGCGATATTACCGGCACTCTGCTGGCGGGCAGTTGCGCCGTCATGCGCATGGACGGGCAGGCGGAACGGCTTGTGGACGCCTACGCCTTTGACGAAAAAAAGTTTGTCGCGCGCGGGCTGTTCTCCGGCCTGGCCGTGAAGGCTTTGCGCACGGCCGTGCTGGCGCGGCATTTTCCGGACAGGCTGAAAAAAGGCGAGAATGACGCGCAAAGCATGATTGACGCCGCTCTCCTGGCCCTGAACGGCAGCGGATATTCGACTTTTTCCGCCGCCCAGAGCATACGCGCGCTCATGGCGCTGTCCTCGGCGGCCGCCGGATCTCTGGACGCCGTGAGCCTGCTCTGCGTCGAAGGCGGCGCCGGGGAAACAGCGTCGCTTGTTCCGGGAGGAGAGGTGCTGACCCTGGACGCGCCGTCCTGCAAGGCTTTTCAGGTGGTAACGCCGAAAGACGGCGCCGGTTCCTTGTACTGGCAACTGACTACGGACGGCTTTGACCGCAGTCCGCCGACAACGGCGTTCGCGCGGCGGATGGAGGTCGACCGCGTGTACCGGAACGCCGCCGGGCAGGAGCTTTCCGCCGTGAAGCTCGGTGATGAGGTCACGGTGCGCATAACGGCGCGAACGCACGGAAGCCCTGTGCCGGACAGCGTGATTGTCGATTTGTTGCCGGGCGGCTTTGAAATGGTTCTGCCGGACGGTGCCGAAGACGGCTCCGCAGCCGCTTCCCCGTCAGCGCCCAGAGTGGAGCGCCGCGAGGACCGTTTGCTGCTGTTTACCGACCTCTCGACGGATCTTTTCGCGTATTCCTATACAATCAGGGCGGTGAACAAAGGAACGTTCGCGCTTCCGCCCGTTCATGCGGAGGCGATGTACGACCCGACCGCGCGGGCCGCTTCCCCGGCCGGAGTGATAACAGTGCGGTAGGGAAGCGGGGTGACTGTGCGGCGTATGGTACGGCTGACCGTTGCGGCGGCTCTTCTCCTGATCCCCGGCATCCTGGCGCTGCTTGCTCTGACGCCGCCTCCGCCGCTGCTGGAAGGCGTGGCGTTTTCCCGGAGCATTGAGGACAGAAACGGCGTTGCCTTGCGTCTTTCGCTTGCCGGGGGCGAGACATACCGCCTGCGGACGGCATTGGACGAAATCGCTCCGGATGCCGTGCGGGTGACATTGCTGTACGAAGACAGATATTTTTATCTGCATCCGGGCGTAAACCCGTTTTCGCTGCTCAGAGCCGCCTGGTCCACCTACTTTGGCGGCGGGAGGCGCATGGGCGCTTCCACCATCACCATGCAGGTGGCGCGCCTGCGTTTCGGCCTGAAGACCGCGACGCTCGGCGGCAAACTGGCGCAGATATGGACGGCCCTGCTTCTGGAGCGCCACTATTCCAAGCGGGAAATTCTTGAGGCGTATTTCAATCTTGTCCCTTACGGAGGCAATATTGAAGGGATAGGGGCCGCCGCGCGGGTATATTTCCACAGTGTCCCCGCCCGGTTGACGCGGGAGGAATGCCTTGCGCTCGCCGTGACGCCGCAAAATCCAGCCCGGCGCAACCCTCTGAACGGCCGGGATTTTCAAAAAGCGCGCGCGCGTGCTCGGCTGTTGCTGCCGGAGGAGGGCGGCGCGTATGCCGGCCCCCGGCCGCTGCGCGTGTACGGGCCGGGCGATCTGCCCTTTCTGGCGCCCCATGCGTCGGCCGAACTGCTCGCGGAAGCGGGTCCGGAGGGGCGTGTGCGCAGCACGCTGGACATGCGGGCGCAGCGCGTTGTGGAAAAAATCATCTCCCGCTTCACGGCCCGCTATGGAATATACGGCCTCAACAACGCCGCGGCGCTGCTGCTGCACTGGCCGACCATGGAAATACGCGCGCTGGTCGGATCGGCGAATTTTTTCGAGGCGCGGATTCAGGGACAGGTGGACGGCACCCGGGCGCGGCGTTCTCCGGGATCCACGCTTAAACCCTTCATTTACGCTCTGGCGCTGGACCAGGGGCTGATTCACCCCATGACGCTTCTGGCGGATGCTCCGCGCAGCTTCGGCGGGTATGATCCGGAAAATTTCGACAGCGCCTTTCAGGGGCCGCTTCCGGCGTGCGAAGCCTTGCGCCTGAGCCGCAACCTTCCGGCGATCTCGCTGGCCTCCCGCCTGCGCGATCCCGATTTGCACGCATTTTTACGGCAGGCCGACGTCGCGCTGCCCGAAGACGCGGAGCATTATGGTTTGAGCCTTGCGCTGGGCGGAGCGGAAGTGACCATGCGCGAACTGGGACGCCTGTACGCCATGCTTGCCAACCGGGGCTATATGCGTCCGGCGCGGCTGGCGATGCCGGATCGGGCCGGGGAACCGGAGCCTTCCCGTCGCCTGCTTTCACCGGAAGCAGCCTTCCTGACGCTTTCCATGCTGCGGGAACCCGGAGAAACGGTCGCCTCATCCGGCGGCCGGGTGCCGGTGTACAAAAAAACCGGCACGTCCAACGGCTTTCGTGACGCGTGGACGGCGGGTGTGGTGGGAGAATATGCGCTTGTGGTCTGGGCAGGCAATTTTGACAATACTCCCAATCCGCTGCTGGTGGGTGGCGAGGCGGCTGCCCCGCTTTTTCTGGACATGGCCCGCGCGTTGGGCAATCTGTATTCCTTGAGCGATCCGGGCGGGCGGAACCGGGAAGGGTTGAATCTTCGCCAGGTGGAGGTATGCAGGGCGAGCGGCGACCCCGACACCGCACTGTGCGGGGATGTGGTCAACACCTGGTTTATTCCGGGAGTGTCGCCTGTGCGCTCATCCGGAATTTTCCGAACGGTCCTGATTGACAGGGAAACGGGCCTGCGGGCCTGCGAACCTGCGCCGGGCCGTACGGAGGAACGGGTTCTGGAATTCTGGCCGACGGATATGCGGCGGATTTTTTTACGCGCCGGCATTGTCAAGGCCGTTCCGCCGCCCTTCAGCCCGGAGTGCGCGGCCGGGCTTGCGTCGGGGGCATGGACGGCGCCGGGAAAAGCGCCGCGCATCAGCATACCCAAGGAAGGCGTCACCTACAGAATCAGGATGGCTGACCCGTCCCGCAACGGCATCCCCCTTACCGCGGATGCCGACGCCGACGCGAGCGGGATATTCTGGTTTGCCGGCAACACCTATCTGGGACGCAGCGAGCCGGGGAAACATCTGTCCTGGACTCCGCCGGCGGGAGTGACGGAACTGCGGGCTGTGGACGACCTGGGGCGCTCGGCCCGTCGGAAACTCTCCGTGCTGGTCGCTCCATAATACGATTTCCATGTGCTCCCTCCTTTATCGTTCCCGATCAACATTTCCTGTGCGTCTGCCCGGATCCCGTCCGTCGTGTCTTGTCTATTTGGTACGTTCGCGCTAGGATACACCGATGATCGCGTATATTGAAGGCCGGCTGGCTGAAGTATGGGACAATTCCTGCATTGTTGTCACCCGGTCAGGTCTGGGCTATGAACTGGCCCTGCCCGGTCCCGCCCTGTACGCCATGCCGGCCAGGGGAGAGGACGTGGCCCTTTACGTCAGCCTTGTCGTGCGCGAGGACGCTCTGGAGTTGTTCGGCTTTACCGCTTTCGCGGAGAAGCGGATGTTTGAAACCCTCCTGACCATTTCCAAGGTGGGCGCGCGCACGGCCTTGGCCATTCTTTCCACCTTCCGGCCGGAGGATCTGCGCCGGATAGTGCAGGAGGAAGATCCGGCCGTCCTGACGCGGGTTTCCGGGATAGGCAAGAAGAACGCGCAACATATTTTTTTGGAACTCAGGTACAAGCTCAAGGCGGATTTTGATCCGGGGTCCGCACTGCCGGCCTCGGCAGGCGGCCATGCCTCCGTGTTCCGGGATACGCTGGCAGGCCTTGCCGGCCTCGGCTATGCCGAAGGGGAGTGCGCTCCGCTTGTCAGACGAATTCTGCATGCGGAGCCGGATATTGATGTCGCCGGCGCCATCAGGCTCGCCCTCAGACAGCTCGGCAAGGGGGCCGCCCAATGACCGCCGGTTTCAAGAAGTTGCCGGAACCGGCTCCGGTGCCGGCGCAGGATGAAAGCATCCGCCCGCGCAGTCTGGAGGATTTTATCGGGCAGGATGAATTGCGCGCCAACCTGCGCGTGTATCTGGAGGCAGCCCGCGAGCGGGGAAAGGCCCTTGATCATACGCTTTTTTACGGCAATCCGGGTCTCGGCAAAACCACGCTCGCGCAAATTATGGCGGCGGAACTCGGCGTCAACGTTGTCTGTTCGTCCGGCCCTGTGCTGGAGCGCAGCGGCGATCTTGCGGCCATCCTGACAAACCTCGGCCGCCACGACATCCTTTTCGTGGATGAGATCCATCGTATGCCCGTTGTGGTGGAAGAAGTGCTGTACCCGGCCATGGAGGACTTCAAGCTGGATCTCGTGATCGGGCAGGGGCCGGCGGCCCGCACCGTGAAAATTGATCTGGAGCCTTTCACCCTGGTCGGCGCGACAACGCGCATGGGCCTTTTGTCTTCGCCGCTCAGAGACCGTTTCGGCATTGTGGCGCGGCTGGAATACTATAATCCCGCGGAGCTTGCCCGTGTGGTGCGGCGGACCGCCGCCATTCTGAATGTGCACGTCAGCGAAAACGGTGCGCTGGAAATAGGCCGCCGCTCACGCGGCACGCCGCGCATCGCCAACCGTCTTTTGCGCAGAGTCAGGGATTTCGCCCTGGTGCACGGCAACGGCCGCATAACGGCCGAGCAGGCCGTGCAGGCTCTGGAGCGCATGGAGGTGGATGAAAACGGCCTTGACCAGATGGACCGCAAGTTTCTGACAGTGCTGATAGAACACTACGACGGAGGGCCTGTGGGCATCAAGACGCTGGCGGCGGCCTGCTCTGAGGACGTGCGCACTTTGGAGGACATTTACGA
The DNA here is from genome assembly GCA_031275465.1 of Desulfovibrio sp. Classification (GTDB taxonomy): domain Bacteria; phylum Desulfobacterota; class Desulfovibrionia; order Desulfovibrionales; family Desulfovibrionaceae; genus Desulfovibrio. The sequence continues at coordinate 4,555 of JAISOT010000090.1, read as the reverse complement.
ACCGTACCTGATCCAGTGCGGATTTCTCAAACGCACGCCGCGCGGACGCATGGCGACAGGCAAGGCCTATGCCCATCTGAAAATGCTGGCCTGACGGAGATAGGGGAAATGACGGCAACGGACGTGAGCGCGCCGGATAAGGCGTTCGACAAAAAGGCGCAGACTGGACGGCAATGATCGCTAGGCCGAGACGGCCGGGACAGCATTGACGGCTTTGGTCAGGCGCGAGAGTTTGCGGGCGGCCTTTCTGCGGTGTATCGCCTTTTTGCCCGCGGCCTTGGCAAGCACGGAGGCCGCCGCGGGCAGCAGGCTTTCGGCGCCTGCCTTGTCCCTGCTCTGCACGGCCGCGCGGACCGCCTTGACGGCGTTTTTTACGCGGGTGCGCGCGGTTTTGTTGCGGGCCGCGCGGTTAAGACTCTGCTTGTGGCGTTTGACGGCGGATTTATGGTGTGCCACGGAATTCTCCGGTAGTGATTATAATTTCAGTAAAGATAATATATCATATTAGGCCGTCGAAAAATATTTGTCAAGTATCGGTTGCGCGACAGTATCGGTTGCGCGGGAGAATTTTTATTTTCGCGGCGGCCGCATGCATAGAGAACCCTCATTTTTTATTTGTCCCGGGCAGCGGCTGAACATCATGCCCGCTCAGGAAAAAAATGGACGGGAAACGCCCCAATCGCCGTCTCCCGTCCAATTGAGGAAGATCCTCCATGCACACAGGTATCAGAACGTGAATCTCAGGCCGAGGCTGAACTCGTTGGCGTAGGGGGACATGCCCAGGCCGTCAGCGGGTTCGTAATAGCCCAATCCGACAAAGCGATACGCGAGATCGGCGGAAACGTTTTCATTGAAGGCATACGAACAGCCAATCCCGGCATTCCAGGCAAAGACGGAGTTCTGTTTGCTCTCGCTCACGGAGCCGAGCTTTTGACCGTTGAGATAACCGCTCACGTCGTATGACGAATTGATGAATCCCACGCCGATGCCGGCGCCGATGTACGGCGTGAAGGCCGTGCTGTTGTGGAAGTCCCAATAGGCGTTGAAGAACAGGGTTTGCAGATTCCACTGAGCCTCAATCTCGCTCTTTGCTGTATTGACGCCGTCAGTGAAACTTCTGTCCCACGTCGTGTTCATGTTTGTGCGGACGGCATATTCGACCTCGGCGCGGACGGGAACGTCCAAAACCGGAAAAAAGTCATAGCCCAGAAAGACGCCCCCGCCTACTGTGTTTTGTCCGTACTGGCCTATGCCGAACCCTTTGGCGTCGTCGCCTTTCGACATGGAGCCGGTGTTCTGAATCGAGTCGATAAACTTCAGTCCGCCGTAAATTCCCTTCACCTCGGCGGCAGCGGGCGCCGCGAGAACAACAATAAGCGCCATGCCCAGAAAAATACGTTTGAACATGAAAATCCTCCTTCTCTGCTTTTCCGTTTGCCGTGGCCGATAATCCGCCTTTTGAAAACAACAGCCAAGTTATAATAGGGTTACAATTTAAAAGTCAATAAAAAAAAGTTAAAGTCCTGCAAACTTTATTTTCCTTCGTGAGATACTTTCTCTCACATGAGAGAAAGTATATCTGATTACACTCTTGCTGAAATTGTAGGAAAAAATATTTCTGAACGCCGAAGGAAACTGGGCATCAGTCAAAAGGAGCTGGCAACGGCATTGGGGATTACTCAAGAGGCGATGGCGAGAATGGAGAAGGGGAAAATAGCCCCCAAAATGTCGCGTATTCCCGAACTTTCCGCAAGACTGCAATGTGCGCCCGCGCATCTGTTTCGACAGCACAACGAGACAGCAGGAGAACTTGCCGAAAATGTCGCCGAAATCCTGAAGGAACTCCCGCAGAGCGGACAGGCGGCCGTGCTTGAGCTTGTCGCGCATGTCGTTCAGGTAATGTTGAGACGGACATAAACAAGTCCGAAGAACGACGCGGCGTGTCGCCTCTGGCCTCACACCTGCAGGGCCGCGAAATCCGCAATACGCGCAAAGCGTGAACGCAGGGCGCGGAGCATGGTCAGGCGGTTGTTTCTGATGGTTGTATCCTCGCACAGTACCATTACGTTGTCGAAAAAAAAGTCCACCGCCGGGCGCAGCTCCGTCAGGCATGCTAGGGCCGCCGCATGATCGCCCGCAGTCCAGAGGTTGTCCAGCCGGGGCAGCATGCCCTCCAGGACGGCGGCAAGATTTTTTTCCGCGTCTTCGGACAGCAGCGCGGCGTCCCAGCCGGCGGGCGGGGAGGCGTCCTCCTGCTTGCGGGCAATATTGGCCACGCGTTTGAAGGTGCGCACGGCTTCCACGAAGCCCTCCTCCCGGCTGAAGGCCGTCAGCGCCGCAAGCCGGGCCATGCAATCCCCGATGCGGTGTACGCCGGCATTGAGGGCGGCGTCGGCCAGCGGCGTTTCCTCCCCCTGGGAAAGAATATGCCCGCGCAGTCTGCCGGCTGTAAATTCCATGAGCTTGTCGAGCGTCTCTTCCGCGGGAAGATTTTTGCCCTGCGCGGCATAATTGCGCAACGCCTCGGCGAAGAGGGAACGGATGTCCAGATCAAGTCTGAAAGCCAGCACAATGCGTATGATGCCCAGCGCGCAACGCCTGAGGCCGTTGGGGTCGGCCGCGCCCGTGGGCGTCATGTCCAGGCCGAAGCATCCGGCGAGCGTGTCCGCCTTGTCCGCCAAAGCCAGCAGCGCGCCTGTGAGGCTTTGGGGCAGCGGGGAATCGGGGCCGGCGGGAAGGTACTGCTCTCTCAGAGCGCCGGCCACCTCGGGGGATTCCCCCTTGCATCCGGCATAGATGCCGCCCATGACGCCCTGCAGATCGTCAAATTCCCTCACAAGCCCGGTAACAAGATCCGCTTTTGAGAGCCTGCCGGCGCGCGCCGCCGCTTCAGCAAGATCGGGCGCGCATTGCTCCGCCAGCGAGCGGCACAGGTTTTCCAGGCGGCGCGTCTTGTCGCCCATGCTGCCAAGATTGCCGATAAAAATAACATGCTCAAGCTTCTCAAGCCAGAGATCAAAAGTTTCTTTCAGGTCCGCGCGCCAGAAAAAGCGCGCGTCTTCCAGCCGGGCGCGGAGTACGCGCTCCCAGCCGTTTTTGACAAGGGGCGCATCCCGGGGCGTCAAGTTGAGAACCGTTAGGAAATGCGGCAACAGGGAGCCGTCGGGCGCTTCAATGCCGAAGCTTTTCTGGTGGTTTTCCATGCTTGTCAAAAGCACTTCACGCGGCACTTCCAGAAAATCGGGGTCAAAATCCCCCAGCAGGGGGACGGGATGTTCCGTCAGGCCCTGCACCTCATCCAGCAGACTTTCTTTCCAGAGCACCTTGCCCCTCACAGACCCGGCCAGTTCATCCCCGCCGTCCCTTATCCGCCTGCGGCGTGTCCGGCCGTCCGGCGTCACGGTGCCCAGTTCCGTTATGACGGCCTGCCATGTCTCGGCATGGGAGACGTCAAAGGGGCCGAAGCCATGAACGCGATGGCCGAAAGTTCGTCGTCCGGATTGAGTGGAACCCAGGGTGAAGGAGATGATTTCCGCGTCCAGCAGAGCCAGAATCCAGCGCAGGGGACGCCCCCAGGCAAGGCTGTGCGCCCCCCAGCGCATGCGCTTGGCAAAAGGCAGGCCATTGAGGACAGCCGGACAGAGACTCGAGAGAATTTTCGCGGCCGGCGCTCCCCCGCTACGTTTACGCACAGCCATGTATTCGCCTTTCTCCGTCTGCGTGCGAAAGGCGGCATCCACGGAAAGGCCGTTGGAGCGGGTGAACCCCTCCAGCGCCCTGCTGGGCTTTCCTTCGGCGTCGTAAGCCACGCGCGCGGGTGGCCCCAGAACGATCTCCTCCTTTTCCGGCTGCACGGGCTGCACGTCTTCAATACGCACAACAGCCCGTCGGGGAGTGGTCATCGCCCGCACACGGCCGTGTTCCAGGCCGGCTTGGCCAAGGGCGGCCGTGAAGCGTTCTTTGAGTTCCGCCTCTTCCGGTCCGAGGAAGCGGGACGGCAGCTCCTCGCTGCCGACTTCAAGCAGAAATGTCGCCATTGGCGGACCTCAGTGTTGTTTTGCGTTGGAAAATTTCCCTGTCGTCTTCGGCTTTTTCGCGTCAGCCCATGCATGGGGCGCTTCGCTGCATGGCAAATGCATCGTCTTTTCGTTCCCGGCCCAGCAGGGGATAGCCCATTTCTTCCCGTTGCGCCGCGTACAGGCGCGCCACGCCCGAGGCCAGCGCCCGCACGCGGCCGATGAAGCCGGTACGCTCCGTAATGGAGACAGCGCCGCGCGCATCCAGCAGATTGAAGACGTGGGAACACTTGAGGCAATAATCGTAGGCCGGCCAGGGCAGATTTTGAGCGAGCAGGGACTTGCACTGTGTTTCATGGTCCGCGAAATGGCGCAGCAGCATACCGGGATCGCTGGCTTCAAAGTTGTAGCGGGACTGTTCGACTTCATTTTGGTGGTAGATGTCGCCATAGGTCACTCCGGCGTTCCAGCGCAGATCATAGACCGATTCTTTCCCCTGCAGATACATGGCAAGCCGTTCCAGCCCGTAGGTCAATTCC
>JAISOT010000067.1 GCA_031275465.1 Desulfovibrio sp. | reverse complement strand
CCTGAATGCCGATATTCTCGCTTTTGATTTTTTCGACAAGCAGGGGGATGGCCTCCCGCAGCCCAACGTCACCGGAGCTGAATGCCGCGCTGCGAACAGTGCCGTAATCGCCCGATTGCAGGTCTTCGAGAATGCCGGCCGCATCCGGAAGGAGATTGTCCATATTCATAACTGGGCTTTGCTCCTGCAAAAATGTGAAATCATCCTTTGACGATGGCAACAATTGCCTGGGCAATGTCTTCGGCATCAAGAATCTGGTTGGCGAGTCCTTCATCCACAACCGCTTTCGGCATGCCATAGACAACGCACGATGCCTCGCTTTGGGCAACAAGACACCCGCCCATTTTTCTGAGCACTTTCGCGCCCTCACACCCGTCAGATCCCATACCTGTCAACATGACGCCCAAGGTACGCCCCCCCATGCACTTGCCGGCCGTTTCCATAAGCACGTTGACCGAAGGCTTGTACAGCGCGTCGCGCGGCTCTTCGGTCACGGCCACTTCAGGCATCGGCCCGCGCATGCGCAGGCCTATGTGTTTGCCTCCCGGGCACACATAAGCGTGTCCTTTCTTGTACTTGTCGCCGTCCGCAGCTTCGGACACCGAAAGTTTGCACAATCCGTCCAAACGTTTGGCAAAGGGCCCGGTAAATGTTGCCGGCATGTGCTGCGCAACCAAAATGCAGGCCGGCAAATCCCCCGGCAAGGCGGAAAGGATTTTTTGCACAACCGGCGGACCTCCGGTGGAAACGCCGATAACCACCAAATCTCTCGGCCCCTTGCAAGGAGAAAGCGGCGCGCCCGGCTGCCCCGCCGGCGCGGAATGCTGCGCCGACGAACCGTGCTGTAATTTCAGGCGTTGAAACTTGAGCCTGACAAGGGACTTTTTCCGCGAAATCGCTTTGACTTTATGCCGCAACTCCTCGCCAAACGCGTTGCGATCATTGCTCATTGTTTTGGGGATAAAATCCAGCGCGCCGTACTCAAGGGCCTTGAAGGTGCTGTGAGCCCCGGACTCCGTCAGCGCGCTGGCCATAAGAACCGGCAGGGGATTGGTCTTCATCAGTTCCTGCAATGTCGCAAGACCATCCAGCCTGGGCATCTCCACGTCAAGGGTCATCACGTCAGGCTCCAGAACCGCGGCCTTTTTAAGCGCGTCCCGACCGTCAATTGCGGTGCCTACCACCTTGATCTCCGGATCCTCCTCAAGCAGCGAAACCAGCGAGGTGCGCATAAATGTGGAATCGTCCACAACAAGAACGCGAATCATAACGTCTTTTCACTCCAGAATAAATTATCCATCTTCCGAAGTCTCTGCCAATTATTACAGATGAATGTACACTACGCGGTTGATTTTGACAAATGAAAAAAATTCTTGCAGATTTTTTTCATACGTCATATATGGTTCAGTCTGCGGGATGTGGCTCAGCTTGGCTAGAGCGCAGCGTTCGGGACGCTGAGGCCGCGCGTTCGAATCGCGCCATCCCGACCAGAAACACTGGAGGGTTGTCTGAAAAGCAGATGGCCCTTTTTTCAATCTGACAAAATTTCCTGCAACACCGAGGCTCCAAGCGTTGAAGGTGTGAACCCGTCAAGCCCGGAGGACGTCGCCATCAACCCCGTTCCCTGGACGACGGGCGGCGAAAAGCCCCTGCCGGCGACAGCCTGGGATCCATAATTGTTCGACACGACGGAACAGTTGAAAAGGCCGGGTGGCTTGCGGACGCGAAAATAAACCAGGAACGCGGAACGGACGTCTGCTCGACGCTGACCCTCGGACAATTCGGCTCAAGCGGAGAGTCGCCGCGCACTTTCCTCGCGGCGTGCTGCATGAAAACGGCATTCCGTTTTACTACTTCGACCACCGGGCGAATGCGGAACTGAGAATACGGAACTATTTCACGAAGCATTCCGTGAACTTCAACTCCCATTCCAACATGCCCCTTTTCGGCAGACGCCTTGAAAATTCTCACTGCATCACCACAAGCGCTGTTCCGACCCGCAGCGTCTTTTCATCGACATTGTTCCAGCGCTTCAAATCATCCACACTCACGCTGTACCTGCGCGCGATGCCCCACAGGCTGTCATTGTTCCGCACGGTGTGAAGCGTTTTGTCCGATCTTGTCGCGGCGCCGGCGGCCTTCTGCCCGGCGCGGGGTTTGCCGCGCTTGTCCATGGCCGCCACCGCGGCGGCGGACATGTCCACATTGCGGGGCACGAGGATGGTCTGGCCAGCCTGAAGCTTGGCGTTGCCGGGATTGAGCGCTTTCAGCGTTTCAACAGGCACTTTGACGCGACGGCTGATTTTTTCCCACGAATCCGCTGAAGATCGGACGCTGACGGGCTGCCAGCCGGCATAGGTGCGGGAAGAGCGTAAAAATCTGCTCGCCTGCCTGTCATGGGCGGCGGGGAGATAGACAAAGCTCTGCTGGGCCGTGGAAGTGATGGGGCGCTTGTGATGGCGATTGTAGACGGCCAGCTCACTCCGGCTCAATTGGCACGCGTCGGCCAAGCCCGCAAGATCCGTCCCCGGTTGCGCCGTGTAGCGCAGCATGCATTGAGATCCCTCGGGACGGACGGGTTCAAAGCCCAGCGCCGGCAGATTGTTCATGATTTTGGTGACGGCTATAAAACGCGGCACATATTTTTGCGTTTCTTCCTTCAGGCGCGCTTTGTCGTCAAGCATGTGGTTTTTATTCATAACTTCAAAAAAATTCCGCCCCCCTGTGCCCTCCAGCGCCCTGCCTATCTTTCCCTCCCCGGCATTATACGCGGCGACGGCCGTGGGCCAGTCCCCAAAATAGCCATAGAGCTTTTGCAGATACGCGGCGGCCGCTTCTGTGGATTCATACGGATCAAGACGCTCGTCCAGCCACCAGTCCAGAGTGAGGCCATATTGTCTGCCGGTGGCGGGCATGAACTGCCATGCTCCGGCAGCCCCAACGGGAGATCTGGCGTCAGCCCTGTATCCGCTTTCCACAATCGCCAGATAGGCAAGCTCCTCCGGCATGCCGCGCGAGCGGAAAACCCGACGGGCAAAAGCCAGGTAGGGTTCCGACCTTTTGGAAAAAGACGCCATAACCCCGCGGCCCTTCCGCAAAAAATACTTGTACTGCCGGGCCACTTCCGGCATGACGTCAGCCGGCACGCCCGCGTCAATTTTGCTTGAGGCATGCAGTACGGCTCGTTCGGCTGGGGTCAGCGGAGGCCCGTCATCGCCTTCGGGCGCGACAAACATGGCGCGGGAACCGTCGTCCGCGTGACGGGTGGCGCAACCTCCCGCCAGCAGCAGACAGGCAAGGGCGGCCAAGGCCCAGCCGGAAAAAGGAGAAAGAATATATGCGTTCTGCCTGTTCATCATCATTTCCTCCTGCTTGCGCCGCAGCCCAAAAATGCGTACCAGACGGACAGAGAATCCAACAACGGTGGCCCCGGATGCCGCCGCGTTTCTCCCCGGAGGCCGACATGCAACGATCTTTCGGCGGGCCCGCTGTGCTGCCGGGCATAAAACCCGTGCTGGAACTGCTTTCGCGCGATCCCGGACGCATAGACCTTGTTTACTGCAGGAAAGGTCTGCGCAGCCGCGAAGCGCTGGAAGCGCAAAATCTCTGCCGCCAGAACGGCCTGCGTTTCTCCCTGGTGGAACAGGCGGCACTTGACCGTCTGTGCCGTGACGCGCAACGCGAACATCACGCTGTGCCTCATCAGGGCATTGCGGCGCGTTTGTCCATGAGCGCCTTTCTCAGCCTTGATGACTTGCTCTCACTCGCGGCAAGCGCTCCGCTGCCTGTCGTGCTGGCCCTTGACCAGGTGCAGGATCCCGGCAACGTGGGCACGCTTGCCCGCACTCTTTACACTCTGGGCGGAGCGGGCATCATTCTGCCCCTGCACAACGCCGCCCGTCTCGGACCGGCCGCCCGCAAGGCCGCAACCGGCGCGCTGGAACATCTGCCCCTGGCGCGCGTGACTAATCTTGGCCATGCCCTGGACAGAGCCGAGGAATCGGGCTTCGCCGTTTACGGAACCAGCTGCGGCAGCAAGCCCGCCGACCCGCCCACACGCGACGCCTTTGCCGAAAGGCTGCGCCTGCCCGCCGTGCTCGCGCTCGGCAACGAGCAGAAGGGCCTGCGCCCCGGCATCGCGAAGCGTTGCGCCTGTCTGCTGCGCATTCCCCAGGCCAGGGCTTTCGACTCTTTCAATGTAGCCCAGGCCGGAGCCATCCTGCTTGGCCTTGCCGCTGCGGACAGGTCACGTTCCTCTGCTGTTTCTTTCGGTCAGACAGCAAAAAAACAATAGGGCACCAGTTACGCTCTGTTGCAGTGACGCACCTTTTCTCCGCCGAACAATGGAATATAACAAAAAAAGGACGCGTGGCGCGCGCCCTTTTTTTGTTATTTAGAATATTGCAGTGATTTTTTCTAGAATTTTTCCAAATACTGACCGCGGCCGCTCCTGAAACGCATTTTCCGGCATTGGCATGCGTAACAACCAATGCCCCAATATGTTTCCTGATTACGCACGATAATCAGCCCCTATTCAAGATGCATGGAATATGAGATACTTTTTGAAACCAAGGAGTTGATGATGCCTCGTAATCCAGTCCAGTTTCAAAAAGGGATGAG
>JAISOT010000062.1 GCA_031275465.1 Desulfovibrio sp. | reverse complement strand
CTCATCCCTTTTTGAAACTGGACTGGATTACGAGGCATCATCAACTCCTTGGTTTCAAAAAGTATCTCATATTCCATGCATCTTGAATAGGGGCTGATTATCGTGCGTAATCAGGAAATTGTTTTGCAGGATACCGCCCGGGCTCTGCAGGCAAATCCCGATGTGCGACGCGCGTACCTTGGCATTTGACATTCATGTATCTATCTGAAGCCGTGCGGGTTTTGTGCGGACGGCAATAAACCACCACCAACTCAACAGGATGTTCACCATGAAAACAAAAGCGAGTGTCGTGCAGATTGGCGCTGTTCCCTTTGATCCTGAAGCCACCACAACAAAAATCGTTTCTTGGATGGAAAAAGCCGCCGATGAAGGCAGCCGTCTGATTCTTTTTCCGGAAGCCACTCTTTCCGCATATCCCAAGGGTGCTGATTTCGGCTGTTGCGTGGGTAAGAGAACTCCTGAAGGACGGAAGGCCTTCCGCCGCTATTATGACAGCGCCATCACAGTGCCGGGCCCGGAAACGGAGCGTATCGCCAAAGCCGCGGCCGGAATGAAAACGTATGTTGTCATTGGGGTTATTGAACGGGACGGCGGCACACTTTATTGTACTGCTCTTTTCTTCTCGGATGAGGGTGAGTTGCTCGGAAAACACAGAAAACTCATGCCTACGAGTGCGGAGCGACTGATCTGGGGCTTCGGCGATGGTTCAACGCTGCCCGTTTACGACACTCCGGTGGGAAAAATCGGCGCGGTGATCTGCTGGGAAAATTATATGCCCATGTTCCGAATGGCCATGTACAACAAAAATATTACTGTATATTGTGCGCCAACGGCTGACGACAGGGAGACTTGGCTGCCGTCCATGAGACATATTGCCCTTGAAGGGCGCTGTTTTGTGCTGACAAGTTGCCAAGTGCTGCAAAAAAAGGATTTTCCGGCTGACTATGTCTGCCGCATTGAGGCAGACCATGGCGAATGTGTGATGCGGGGTGGGGCCGCTATCATCGGCCCGTTGGGCAATGTACTTGCAGGACCGGTTTTTGATGAGGAAACAGTACTCTCTGCGGAGTTGGACTTCGATCTTATCGCCGAAGCGAAACTTGATTTTGATGTGGCAGGGCATTACGCTCGGCCTGATGTATTTAAGCTTTTTGTCAACGAAAATTCACAACAAGCGGTGACACGCGTCAAAGAATAACAGGAAAACCGAACTCCTTTTGGAAAAAGCGGCTATTTAGTTGACCCTTAAAAAAGCGTATTTACTGCGCCAAGTGTAGACTTTTGTCTTCCCGGTCCGTCATGGCGGCCAGGACAAAAAAGGCAAAAAACAATCCTTGGGCCAGAGCATTCATCCATTTTCCGCAATTGAAGGCGGCGGCAGCCAGAAGCAGGTTGATCGCATCCCCCCTCAAGCGTAAAATGCTATAGGAGCGGGGACTTCCGGTAAAACTGTGGTGGTGCGGCCCACACGTTTACGGCCCCGGAAGTCACGATCACAGAAGGCCGTTTCCGGTGCACCGCCCCGCATAGCCTCCATCTGGGGAAAAATCTCTTTCAGTGTATCCCCGTCATACTCATTACGGGAAAAATTCTTGGCTCCAACTATGATGCAATCGGTCTTGGTCATACCCATCAGGAAATAGAGATGATGGTTGAAGACGGGAAAGAGGAGGAAGCTCCCGGCGGAGTATTCAAGCTGTTGCGCCGCGATGAAAGCCGGCAATGGAGCGGGTTGAAGCGGACGAGCATCAACCTCGTCTTGTTGCCTTTTATTTCACAATCGTGTAGTTGCATTCCTTAGAGCCATAGCGCGCGGAATTCGGCAGGGATCGCGCTTTCCGATTCCTGGATAAATCTAAAGAAGTAAAATAATTATGGAGAATTCCCGTCAATTGATCATGTTGGTGGACGACCTCCGCACCAATCTTCTTGCCGGGAAATCGGCGCTGTCGGAAAACTATACCGTCCTGACGGTTCCATCCGCCGTGAAAATGCTGGAAGCGCTGAAATGGTGCAGGCCGGAACTCATTCTTCTGGATGTGGTCATGCCGGAAATGAACGGCTTTGAAGCGATCAAAATCCTCAAGGATCGCCCCGATACACGGGATATTCCCGTCATATTCCTGACCGCCCTGAGCGAAAGCACCAATGAGCTTGAAGGGCTGCAGCTCGGCGCCGTTGACTACATCACAAAGCCGTTTTCCCCGCCGCTGTTGCGCCAACGCATTAGGCTGCATCTGCTTCTGGAAAATCAGAAGCGTGAACTTCAGAATTATAACGATAATCTTCAGGATATGGTCGAGTCAAAAACCAAAACCATCCTCAAACTCCAGAATAAGATCCTCACGGCAATGGCTGAGATGGTGGAAGGCCGCGACGGCGTGACCGGAGACCACATAGAGAACACGCAAAGGTACCTGAGAAGTCTTTTGTCCTCTGTGACCAATGCCGGCCTCTGGCCTGAACAGTCTTTGCAGTGGGATATCGAACTGCTCGCTCAATCCTCCCAACTGCATGATGTCGGCAAAATATCCATCAGCGACAGTGTTCTCAAAAAACCGGGAAAACTGACCGAGGAAGAATTTGCTGAAATGAAACAGCATGTATCCTTTGGGGTGAATTTCATTGCGAGGCTGGAAGACGGCGAGGAAGACAGCCGTTTTTTGCAGTACGCAAAAACCTTTGCCGCTTTTCACCATGAAAAGTGGGACGGCTCCGGATACCCCCACGGTCTCTCCGGCGAGGATATTCCGGTGCTCGGGCGCATAATGGCCATAGCCGACGTGTACGATGCCCTGACCTCAGAACGCCCCTACAAAAAACCATTCAGCCACGAGGAAGCGGTCGGGATTATTCTGGATGGCAATGGAACGCATTTTGATCCGACGCTGATACGCCTGTTTGAAGAAGAGGCCGGGACGTTCAGGCGGGAACAGTAAGCCGGCGTGCCTCCCCTTTACCGGAATAATGAAAGTTAGAGATGCCCCGCATGCTGCGGGGGCATCTTTTGGTCAGCAATCCGGACGCGCTTCCAGCGAAGCGCGCTTTTTTCAGCGGTTATCCGTCACATTTTTTTTGAGCGTTTCGGCCACGCCCCTGCCAAGTTCATGGCAGGCCCTGAGCGCCTCATGGCCGGGAGCCCAGTTGCACGTCACAGGTTCGCAGGGCATTTCCATCTTCATGGCGGCCAGATGTTCCTGCAATTGCCTGGGACCTTCGCCGGACCAGCCGTAGGAGCCAAAAGCTCCGCCGACGCGGTTGAGAGGGCGCAAGCCCTTCATATAGGTCAACTGCGCGGCCACAAGAGGCAGCACGGTGTTGTTGTGCGTGGGAGATCCCGCCAGCACCGCGCCGCAGTCGGCAAGTTCCGTCATCACGGCGCTGTGATGGTTGCTCTTGACCGACATGACGCGGGCAGGCACGCCGTTTTCCTCCAGGCCGCTGCACACGGCATAAGCCATGCGTTCCGTGGCGTTCCACATCGTGTCGTAAAAGACCAAAGCGCGTTTTTGCGGTTTCTGCTCGGCGAGTTTGCGATACATGTCAAGGATAAAGCGCACGCTCCCGGCGCCGCGATGGATAAGCCCGTGATCCGGGGCAAGCATGTCAATGTCCAGCTTTTCCACTGCGGGCAGAGCCTTCAGCACCATGGGAGAGTATGGCAGGACGATGTTGTAGAAATACTCCTTGATGCGTTTCACAAATTCGCCGTCATTGCCGAATTCATCGGCAAAACGCGCGCTGGAGGCGATGTTCTGTCCAAAAATATCCTGACTTATTAACAACTTGTCTTCAGGAATATAGGAAACCATGCTGTCCGGCCAGTGCAGCATGCGTGTTTCCTGAAAGACGATGTTGCGTTTGCCGATATTGACGGTATCCCCGCTTTTGACAGCCTGTACGGGCCAGTTTTGGGAGGGATGATAGCCCTGCATGGATTTGAGGCCCGCCTGGGAGACAAAAATCTTTTCCGGCTGCACACGCTCGGCGATTTCGGCGAGAGAACCGGCGTGGTCAGGTTCCAGATGATTACAGACAATGTAGTCCACCTTTTCCGGGGCCAGGGTTTTGGCAAGGCGGCAGAGCAGGGTACCGGCGCGTCCGGGCGCTACCGTGTCAAAAAGCACGTTTTTGTCGTCTTTGACGAGATAGGCATTGTAGGAGGAACCGTCCGGGGACCTGGAGTACCCGTGGAAGTCTCTATGGTCATAGTCAACGCAGCCAACCCAAAAAATGTCTTTTTTTATTTCAAATGGTTGCATCAGTCTCCTCCATAAACATGGCTGCCCCGCCGGAGAAGACGGGGCAGAGTGGAAGGTGGTTTTGCGACGCCGGCGTTTGCAAACGCGGCAACGGTTACTTACAGGAACGCTCTCTCCGGATAATTATCAGCGTGTTGCGGGCGCAGTCCGGTACACGTCAGGCCGGCTGGAATTGTTCTTTGCCGACGCCGCACACGGGACATGACCAGTCGTCCGGCAGCCTGTCGAAGGCCACATTGTCGTTTTCGGCCGGATCGTATTCAAAACCGCACACTTGGCAGACGTATTTTTCCATGAAAATCTCCTGTCATCATCCAAACGTAGTTATATGTCGGTTTTCCATAAACCGTGCAGATTGCAGTATGCGCGCGCAGTGACGGAGGCGGCTTCGGTGCAGAAGCCGGCCTCCGGGACATCGCCCGGTTTGAGCTGCCGCAGACAGTTCTTGTTGTCGGACAGCAGTTCTATCCACTCAATGTAATGTTTTTCTTCCATCGGGTGGGTAACGCTTCCCACGCTGACCTTGAAGCCGGTGTCGGTTTTTTCAACGACCGGCACATGTTTTTCCTTGGCGGCATCCACTGCGCCGGCCTGGATGAACGTCATGGCCTGCCCGCAACAGGAGAGATCGCCCCCGCCGCCGTGGAGGATTTCCACAATATTGCAACAACGCTCGCATTTATAGATTTCAGTATATGCTGTCATAGCACCTCCTATTGATATGCGCTTCCTGAAGATATTAGTTTGGAGAAATCTTGGCGCTTTGTAAAGGATTTTGTTTTTTCCTCGCGCCGAGCACATTGGGCAGCATGGCGGCGATATTGCCCGTCACAAGAAAGTCCGCGACGGATTTGCCGCGCAGTTCCCGCGTGAGGGCCGCGGAGCGCAGCAGGAGTCCTGCCTGACCGCCGCCTTCAACATACATCACCGTGCGCACGTCAAGAGGCAGATGCAGCAGCTGCTGGGCAAAGGCATAGGCTTCCACCGGTTCCCGGCAGTGCAGGAAGAGAACATGTCCCCTCCCGTCTTCGGCCACGGCGGAAATGGAATAGAGCGGCCCGCCGGGAGCCCAGAGAATGCGCCTGTCGGCGGAGATCATGCGGTAGTTTTGAATGACCAGGGTATAGTGGTCGATGATCTGCCGCCAGTCGGGGTTGTCCCGCTCAATAATGCCGGCGCAGGGCAGCTCGGCGGCATTCGGCCCGGCCACAAAAAATCCGCCGAAACGCCGCGAGATGCGTCCGTTGTTGACGTGTTTTCCCTGACGCATATAGCCTGTGCTCGTGTAGCCATCGGGCAGATACATGCTGGCGTTTACAGCCGCCGTGAGGTCGTATTGCTCGCCCCAGTCATGGAGGGAACGGGAGTCGCGGCCGTCCTCGGACCGGGAGCAGAGCACAAAGTCAAAATAAACCGGATCCAGGCGTACGGCGGCGACATGCGCCTTGCTTTCCTTAATCTGAAACTCCCCGAAGTCAAGGCCGGGTTCCAGGTTCGTCCATCCGTTTTCCGGCCAGGCCCGCTCCTCCGCGTCTCCGGCCAGCACCACGGTCCGGCAGGCCAAAAGGCAGGCGAGAGAGGCCAGAAAGACAAGGCGCGCGAGTTTGCGGAAGAAGGCGGCGTTTTTGCTCAGACGCATATTTTGATAGTACGGCCTGACAGAGTTTTTTGCAAGAGGGTGAAATTTTTGCGAAGTTCCGCAGGCCGTTGAGCTGATGACGTAACGCCCCGCGGCGCATTGACACAATTGCCTTGCTGCTGCATAAAAGTTCAGACAGGAACATCGCCCCCCTGAACTTGTTTTCGCGACGTCACAAAAACGGCGAAAAAAATCTGGCCGCATGACGGGCCGCTTTCAGGGATGCAGCATTACCGCGAGGAATACCATGCGTATCGACTCCCTGATTTCCAGGGCCGGCGCCCCGTTTTTTTCCCTGGAATTTTTTCCGCCGTCGGACGAAGCCCAGTGGCCCGCTTTTTTCAATACCGTGGAGCAACTGCGGCATCTTTCGCCGCTTTTTGTCTCGGTTACCTACGGCGCCGGGGGCGGTCGCCAGCGCAATACCCTGGAGATCACCAGGGAACTTGTCGGGCGCGGCCTGGTTTGCATGCCGCATTTGACCTGCGTGGGGACGGAACCCGCATCCATCGGGCGGTTTCTGCAAGATTTATGCGCCGCCGGCGTGGACAACGTGCTGGCCTTGCGCGGTGACGCTCCCGCAGGACAGGAGACGGCGCCCGCGGGCCATTTCAGATATGCCTGCGATCTTGTGGCTTTTATCAGAACCCGGGCGCCGGATATGGGCATCGGCGTTGCCGCCTATCCGGCCCCGCATCCGGAATCTCCCACCTTTGCGGAAGACCGTGGATGCACGGCCGAAAAATTTCGCTCCGGCGCGGATTTTGCCATAACCCAGCTTTTTTTCGACGTGCGCGAATATGAGGATCTGGTGGCCGGCCTGCGCGCCAGAGGCGTGAGCGCTCCGGTCGTGCCCGGCATTTTGCCTGTCCAGAGCTTTGATTCCCTGCGCCGGGTGCTTTCCATGTGCGGGGCGAATATTCCGGGCAAATTCTATTTGAGCCTGGAGGAAGCCCGACGGAAAGGCGGCGATGAGGCATTGCGCGAAATTGGTCTCAATTTCGCCGTGCGGCAGATTCGCCGCCTGCTGGATATGGGCGCGCCCGGCATCCATCTGTACACGCTCAACAGAAGCGAATTGTGCCTGCGCATTGCGGCGGAAGCGAAGCTGGGAGGAAGATGAAACGTCATGGATCTGTATCTGGACTGCACACGCGGCATCAGCGGCGACATGACTCTGGCGGCGCTCAGCCATCTGGGCGTTGACCTGGCGCGTTTTGGGGGGATACTGGCGGAAGCCGGCGTTGAATGTCAGATTGAAACCTGGGCGGAAAACCGGGCCGGCGGCCCGGGGTGCCGGGTGGAGGTAACTTGGGGCGACCCTCAGCCGTTGCGACATCCCGCCGATATCGCAGCCGTTTTTCAGCGTCTCGCTGTGAGTCCCGCAGTACGGGAGCGCGCCCTCTCCGTGCTTGACGCCCTGACGCGGGCGGAAGCCCACGCCCATCAGATTCCGCCGGAAAAAGTGCATTTTCATGAAGTGGGGGCCATAGACACCCTTGTGGACATTGCCGGGGTATGCTGGGCTCTGGAGGAATTGCAGGCAAGGAGCGTCACGGCCTCTCCCCTGCCCTGGTTTTCCGGCGTGGTGGAGTGCGCGCACGGCCTTATCCAGCTTCCGGCCCCGGCCACGGCCTTTCTGATGCGCGGCAAGCCCGTCTATCCCGTGCCGGACCGCGAGGAGCTGGTCACGCCCACGGGTGCCGCTCTCGTCCATGTGCTGGCCGAATCCTTTGACGAGGGCCCGGCTGGTTGCGTCCACGCGCTGGGCACCGGCTACGGCTCCCGCCCCGCGACCACAGGGCTGCGCGTCTGGCAGTTGCGGCCTGCGGCGGCGCAGGCGCCCCACGCCCGTGGAGGCCTTGAGCTTGTGACGCAACTGGAAACGCATCTTGATCATCTGACGGGGGAGGAAATCGGCAGCGCCCTGACGGCCTTGGCTAATCTGGACGAAATACTGGATGTGCTCTGGCTGTCCGGCACCGGCAAGAAAAACCGTCCCGCCGGTCTGCTTCGCGTGCTGTGCCGTCCGGAAGACGAGGATGTCGCCTGCCGGGCCGTGTTGCGCCATACCCACAGCCTTGGCCTGAGACGGCAGTGCCTGGAACGTCTTGTGCTGCCCAGAAACGCGGCGACGCTTGACTGCGCGGGGCACAAACTGGCCGCCAAAACCTATGAGCTTGAAGGCAGGCGGTACATACGGGCCGAGGCTGACGCCGTCAGCGCAAAAGCCGCGGAGCGCGGTCTGGGAGCGCCCGCTTTGCGGTTTGACGTCGAAAATTGTAACTGACCGCCGTTGCGGGATGATTTGTCCAAGGAGTATTTGCCACATGCCCGGATTCGCCGCCCTTGTCTTTGCACTGTTGTTCGCCGCGATACAGGGGTGCAACAGCCTTGGCATTCGCAACCCTTTCCCCGGCGACATCCTTACCGGCGGATCTGAGGCCGCCGCAAGCAGACTTTTGGATATTCCCCTGCCCCCCGGAATGGAACGCTATCCCGCCCATGGCTATCAAAGCTACGGCGCGTACGGCGGCCGCGAGGGGCTCGAAAGCCTGCGCGGCAATATTGACCTGTCTAGGGCAATCCAAAGCCTTCACGCTTCCCTCGCCGACCAGGGCTGGCAGTTGCGCATCTCCCTGCGCAAGGGAGACAGGGCCGTTCAAATCTACGAGCGGGGCAATGCGCTGGCTCTGTTGAGTTTTCGGCGTCAGACGGTCATGACGATTCTGGAAATCTGGACAGGCGGCCGCCTGCCCGACGGTTCCATGCCCAATCTTGCCGACGGACGCGACGGGCAGCCCGCGCCGGAGGGCGGCAACGGCTCTCTGGCGCCGGTTCCCGGCACTGTGGAGCAATGGGGAGAGACATCCGGCGGAGCGCCGGGCGGCCTGCGGGAGCGCGCTTTATGACGCGCGGCGTTTTCGGCCAAAGCACGCGCTTCGGCAGACGGCGTCTGCATCTGGGCGTTTGCGGCTCTGTGGCCTGCTACAAGTCGGCGGAACTTCTCAGGGCCTGGCGCAAACTCGACATACATGTTTCCGCGACGCTCACCGGCGCGGCGCAGCATTTTGTAAAGCCGCTGCTTTTTGAGTCCCTCGGGGCCATTCCGGTCTATGATGGCATGTTTGCTCCCGGAACGGACGTTTTTGCGCATCTGGAGCCCGGAAGCCGCGCGGCCGCTTTTGTGGTCGCGCCGGCTTCGGCTGACGCTCTTTCGCGTCTTGCCCAAGGCGCCGCGTCGGACATGCTGTCCGCCCAGGCCTTGTCCTTTGACGGCCCGCTTGTCCTGGCCCCGGCCATGAATCCCAGAATGTGGGCCAACAAGGCCACCAGAGCCAATGTGGCCACGTTGCAGGAACGGGGAGCCGTGCTGGTTGGGCCGGATTCAGGGGATGTGGCCTGCGGGGAGGCGGGGCAGGGCAGGCTCGCGCCCCTGTCGGAAATTTTTCTGGCGGCGCTGCGCGCTTTGGCTCCGCAAGATATGGCGGGCCTTCGTGTGCTGGTGACGCTGGGTGCTACCCGCGAGCCGTGGGATGGCATGCGTTACTGGTCCAATCCCTCCAGCGGGCTGATGGGGGCAGGGCTTGCCGTCAGCGCCTGGCTGCGCGGCGCGCGGGTGACGGCTGTCTGCGGACCCGGCAGTGCGTCGCTTCTGCCGCGGGCCATAACAACATGCGCCGTTTTTCGTGCGCGGGAGATGTTCGAGGCGGCGCGGGACGTCTGGCCGCAGATGGATATGGGAATGTTTGCGGCGGCGGTGGCCGATTTTTCCCCATCGGAGATCGGCCCGCAAAAATTTAAGAAGTCTCTGGCCCCGGAGGGGCTGAACATCGTCTTCAACCCCAACCCGGACATTCTCGTCGCGCTGGCCGCCGTCCGCCGTCCGGCGCAGAAAGTGCTGGGCTTTGCCGCGGAAAGCGCGCCGGACATGCAGAGCCTGCTTGCTCTCGCCAGGGAAAAACGCGCGGACAAGAAGGCGGATGTTCTGGCCGCCAACTGCATCAATATGCAGGGCAGCGGGTTCGGGTCGCCCACCAATGCCGTGGCTGTGACGGACGTCCGGGGGCGTGAGGAAATCTGGCCTGCGCAGAGTAAAGCGGATGTAGCCTGGGATTTGTGCTCATGGCTTTTAAGACTCTGAATTTTTACGGCGCTCTCTGGCAGGGACAGGGGATTGACTGGCTTCTGCTGCCGGACAAACCGGCGCAGCCCTGGTTTGTTTCGCCCGCGCGGCGGCAGCGGCCGGCTTCTTCCCTCACGGGACAAAAGCCCGCCGGTAACCCGGCGCAGCGAAAAAAAGACCGGCCGCGGAACATCGCCGGTCCGGCTGCCTGGCAGCCTGTCCCGCGGAATCTCTGGCCTGATCCCTGGCAGGAGCGTCTTGCGGCGACGAGGCGAGGACGGGTTGTCTGGACATATTGGGAGTTGGGGCAGGATATATGCCGCCAACCCAACGCCCTGCGCCGTAATTTTTTTCAGCGCCTGATTGCGGATCTCGCGCATCCGGCGGGGACGCACACGTTCTTTCCGGTCTGCCTGCCGCAGGCGCGCGCGCAGGATGCTCCGTCCGCTGTAATGCATGATGCCGGGATATTCTGGTCCGCTTTGAGGCTGCTTGGGGCTCGCGGCCTTCTGGTGATGGGCGCGGAGGCGGTAAAAATCCTTGGCCTGGAGAAGGATATGCCCCTCTGGAGCATGGCGCGGCAGCACGGTTTTTTTGTGTGGCGGCTGCCTGAGGCGGACGTTGTCGTCAACGAGGAAAAGCTTTATCCCGCCCTGCTGGAATTTTTGCGGGCCGCTCTGCGCGATGTGGGGCCCCGCGGCTGATTCGGGTCAACCTGTCGGCCAATCTGTCATGGAGGAAGCATGTCCCGGATGCGTCTTGCCAAGGAGTCCGTCGCAAGACTGCTCTCAAGCCCTTTATGGCGGGAGCGGATGGATGAAATAACAACCATGGAGCTTACCGGCATAAACGCCCTTTTCGCCTTTCTGCCGAAGAGCCCGCAGACAATGCACCGCGCTGCCGCGTGCCTGGGAACTTCCGTATCCAGCCTCGCCGAACATCGTCCGGATGACGCCCGCAACGTTGTACGCCGTCTCATGTGGCACATGAATGAAGAGTCGGGCAACATAGGGTGGGGCATCCCGGAGGCCTTCGGCGAGATTCTGGCCGCCAGCGACAGTTTGGCGAAGCAGTACAAGAATATCCTGATTTCCTACATCATGGAGCTCCCCGGAGCCGACAACTATTGCGACAACGCCACTCTGCGGCGTTCATGCTATTGGGCTGTGGGCCGTCTGGCCGAGGCGCGGCCCGCTCTTGCTTCCAAGGCCCGGCCCTGGCTCGCCAACGGTTTGAATGATCAGGATATTATCTGCCGCGGCATGGCCGCCTGGGCCCTGACGCAGCTTGCTCCCGACATGCTGGACGCCCCGGCCTTGCGAAGCCTCGCCGAAGCCGGACACTCCGAGCTTTGCGTGCTGTTTGACGGCAGAAATGTCTTTGAAAAAAACGTCAGCGCTCTGGCGCGCGAAGCTCTTGAGAGGAGATAGCCTGATGGCGGATTAACATTGAAAATGTATGATTTGCCCTGCCGCGGGCCTTCAGAAATCCAGTTTGAACTGCATGCCCATGCCCAGCGACGAATCCGGTTGATTGCCGGCGCTCTTTTCCATGCTGAGTTCGTCCCTGATGCTCAGTTCCGGCCCGAAGAGTATGTTCAGGTCTTCGCCGGACTGCACGTCGGCAAAGGCTCCGACAATATGGCGGCCTGTGCGCACCGGATTTTCGCCGGGATGCGCGTTCCCGCCGCCTTGCGGCTGCACGTCCCTGAACGATGTGCTCTCGTTGCGTATGCTGAGGTTCAGGCCGCTCTGCTTTTGACTCATCCGCTCCGCCCGTTTCAGGGCTTCGTCAATGGCGGAGGAGGTATTGATCGACCGTTCGTCCTGACCGGCAGGTATGGCTTTTTTTTTCAATTCGTCCGCGCCCACGCCCTGCTGCCACTGTCTGGCCTTGCGGCTGTCGGGGCTGCTGAAAACCCAGGAGGGGGCATGAAGGGGCTGCGCCTTGGCCTTCTGCTGCGTTTTTTGAGAGTGCTCGGCCTGCGCGGCCTGCCCCGGGCAGGGCGCGAGGCAAAGATTCAGGCAGCAGAAAAGCAGAATCGGGATTGGCATTGCGGAATAACGGCGAAGCCGGATCATGGCCTTCCCTCGGCTTTGCCCGCCGTTTCCTGAGAGCCGGCGGCGACAGCCTCCCTGAGTTTTTCCGCGTTGACCGGAAAGCCTTGCGCGGCACGCGGATCCTGCCAGCCGCCGCCAAGGGCCATGCATACGCGCACGATTGCGCCCAGGCGGTCGCGCAGGGCGTTGGCGAGCTGCAGTTCCGCCGAGAAAAGCTGGCGTTCCGCATCCAATACGGTCAGGTAATCGCTGTAGCCGTTGTCGTACTGCAGGCGGGCTATCTCGACAGAGCGGCGCAGGCTGTCCACCTGGGTCGCCATGCTGCGCACGATGGCGTCGGCTTCGCGCTGGGCCGTAAGTGAAGTGCGTATGTCCTGAAAGGCCGACTGCACGGCCTTGCGGTATACGGCGACAGCGGCCTGCTTCAGCGCCTCCGCGTCTTTGAGATTGTACCAGTTGCGGCCAAAATCCAGAACAGGCAGGGAGCCTGTGACCCCGTAGTTCCAGATGCCCGCCGCCGGGGTAAACAGATTGCCCACGGCGGCGCTCAAGGTGCCGAGCGCGCCGGTCAGCGAAACGGAAGGAAAGAACTGCGCGCGGGCCACGCCGATGTTGGCGTTGTAGGCCATGAGCATGTATTCCGCCGCGCGTATGTCGGGTCTGCGCTCCAGCAGGGTAGAGGGCAGGCCTTCGGGCAGGACGGGGGGCGAGGGTAGGCGGTTCAGGGCTCTGCCGCGTTCGGGGGAGCGCTCCGTAATTTCGCGCGGAGAGCGGCCGACAATGACGGCCAGGGCGGCTTCCGCCTGATCAACCGCCACAAGGGTCATGTGGAGCTGGGCGCGGGCTGTTTCCACCTCGGCCTTTGCCCGCAGCCAGTCAAGCTCGGTGATGTCGCCCTGTTTGTAGCGGCTTGTATAGATGCCGAAGGCGTCTTCCCGCGTTTTGAGCGTGCGCCTGGCCGTGTTGAGCTGCATGTCCAGCGCGAGCACGGCGAAGTAGCCCTGGGCGGTTTGTCCCGCCACGGAAAGGCGCAAGGCCTCGTGTCCGACAATGGTGTTCATGAGCACGTCGGTGAGCGCCGTGTAGGCGTTGCGGTATTTGCCCCACAAATCCAGTTCCCAGGCGGCGGAAAGGCCGAGCTGGTAATTGGTGGTTGAGCGCGACATGCCGGTCAGCGGAGAGTTGTAGTCCGGCGCGTTGGGCGCTTTTTCCGAGGCGGCCTGCGACCCTGCCTGACCTGCGCCCGTTATTGCGGGAAAGAGGGCGGACGTGGCCACGCCCGCCTGAGCCGCGGCCGAATCAATTTTGGCCAGGGATTGCGCCAGATCCTGATTGCCGCCCAAAGCCTCTTCCACAAGGGCGGTGAGCACGGGGTCGTTGAAGCGTGTCCACCAGTCGGTTTCAAGCGGCCGCGGTTCCATGTTTACGTTGCGCCACTGGGCCGGGATATCCTGTTCCGGACGTTCGTAGCGCGGCGCAAGGGAACATGCGGCAAGCATGAAGGCAAAGGGCAGGACAAGGCAGGCTCTGCGTGCAAGGGTCATATGTTCTCCTCGGCGTCGGCATCATGGCTCCTGCCTTCGTGAGGGTCTGTCTTGCCCTGCAGTTTCAGCGAAAGCCGCATGATTGTCTTGAAAAAGAAAGGGACGAAGAGCGTGGCTATGCAGGTGGCGGCCAACATGCCGCCGATGACGGCCGTGCCGATGGCATGGCGGCTGTTGGCGCCGGCGCCGGAACTGATGGCCAGGGGCACGCAGCCGAGGATAAAGGCGAGCGAGGTCATGACAATGGGCCTGAAACGCAGACGCGAGGCGTGCATGGCCGCCACGTCGAGCGAACGGCCGCCGCGCCAGGCCTCAACGGCGAATTCCACAATCAGGATGGCGTTTTTGGAAGCCAGCCCCACCAGGGTGACCAGAGCGATCTGAAAATACACGTCGTTGGCAAGCCCTCGCAGCCATGTGGCCGCCAGCGCGCCGAACACTCCGAAGGGCACGGCCGTGAGCACGGCCAGCGGCAGGGACCAGCTCTCATACTGGGCCGCGAGAATCAGGAATACCATGACAAGGGCCAGCACAAAAATGACGGTGGTGTCCGCGCTCGCCAGTTTTTCCTGGAGCGACGAGCCGACCCAGCCCAGGCTGTAATCGGTGGTCAGCACGGCCTCCGCCGCCCGCTCCATCTCGGAAAGCGCCTGCCCCGAGGAGTACCCGGGAGCGGGGTTGCCCAGAAAATGCGCCGCAGGAAAAACGTTGTAGCGTTCCATGGATTGCGGCGCGGTGCGCCGCTCAAGCGTCATCAAGGCCGAAAGCGGGATCATCTCGCCCCGGCCGTTGCGCACGTAAACGTCGCCCAGAGAGTCGGGCAACATGCGGTAAGCGGCTTCGGACTGCATGCGCACCTGGAATGTTCTGCCCATATAGTTGAAATCATTTATATAGGTGGCGCCGAAGGTGGCGCCCATGGCGGTAAAGACGTCCGTGACGCTTACGCCCATGTTCCGGCAGCGCTCACGGTCGAGATTCGCGTAAAGCTGCGGCGCGCCCGTGGAAAAGAGATTGCGCATATTGCCGACGGCAGGGTATTTTTTCCGTCCGTTCTCCATCGACGTGACTTCATGCATGAGCTTGTTGGCCGTGTTTTCCAGATCCTGCGCCGTGCCGTCGCCGCGCATCTGAACATAGCCCTGAAAGCCGCCGGTGGCGCTCATGCCGGGGATGGGCGCCGGCGTGAAGCCGAGCACCACGGCCTCGGGCTGGGCCATGGTGATGCCGGACACTTTATCGGCCATGTCCTGGGAGGTCATGCCGGCCCCGGGCCTGTCCTTCCAGTGTTTGAGCTGGACAAAGAAGGTTCCGAAATTGCTTTTGAAGGAAGAGGAGGTGATGTCAATGCCGTTGATGGTAAGCACGTTCTGAGCGGACGGATCCTTGAGCACAAAGTCCGTCACCTGCCGGGTGACGTTCTGCGTGCGCTGCTGGGAAGCGCCGTCGTCGAGAATGGTCACGCCCACGACGAAGCCCTGGTCCTCATTGGGCAGAAGGGCGCCGGGCACGGCCCCGGACAGCCATACGGCCGTCGCCGCCATCAGCCCGAACAGCAGGACGGCGCGCGGAGCGGAATCCTTGATGAAACGCACGGCGCGCACATAGCCGTGGGTCACCCTGGCGAAAAAGTAGTTGAAGCGGACAAAAAAGCGGTTCGGCGCGTGGTCGTGCGCGTGCGGCTTGAGCAACAGGGCGCAGAGCGCCGGGGTGAGCGTGAGCGCCACTATGCCCGAGAGCACCACGGAAACGGAAATGGTGACGGCGAACTGTTTGTACATCTGCCCGGCCAGGCCGCCCATGAAGGAGACGGGGATAAAGACCGCGCACAGCACGAGCACAATGGCTATGACCGGGGCCGTCACCTCGTTCATGGCTTTGGCCGTGGCCTCCCTGGGCGGCAAATGCTCGGTGCGCATGATGCGCTCCACGTTTTCCAGCACCACGATGGCGTCGTCGACCACAATGCCTATGGCGAGCACCATGGCGAACATGGTCAGGATGTTGATGGTGAAGCCCAGCGCGTACAGGCCGGCGAACGTGCCGATGATGGAAACGGGAACGGCGATGCAGGGAATCAGCGTGGCCCGCCAGTTCTGCAGGAAGATGTAGACCACGACAAAGA
This sequence comes from Desulfovibrio sp., assembly GCA_031275465.1. GTDB lineage: Bacteria > Desulfobacterota > Desulfovibrionia > Desulfovibrionales > Desulfovibrionaceae > Desulfovibrio. Next base: position 2,770 of record JAISOT010000062.1, on the reverse strand, counting down.
CGAGGAGCATGGCTTCCGCCAGCGTGACAGCCACTTCCTTGATGGATTCCATGACAAAATCGTTGGTGTCCACCACGACGCTGTAGGCGATGCCTTCGGGAAAGCGCTGCGCTATTTCCTCAAGCCGGGCCTTCACCCGCTCGCCGGTGGCTATGGCGTTGGCCCCGGGCAGAAGATACACGCCCGCGCCGCGCGTGGGCTTGCCGTTGCGCTCTGAAACGACGCTGTAGTCCTTGCCCCCAAGAGTCACGTCGGCCACGTCCTTCAGGCGCAGCATGGCGCTGTCCGGCCCGACGCGCACGATGATTTCGCCGAATTCCTCCGGCGTGACCAGACGGCCCCGCGCGTCAATCTGCCAGGAGAGCTGCGTCGCGTCGGGAGCAGGCGTATCGCCGAGACGGCCGGGCGCGAACTGGGCGTTCTGGTCCCGCACCGCGTCAGCCACGTCGCTGACCGAAAGGCCGTATTTGGCGAGCGCATCCGGCTTGAGCCAGATGCGGATGGCATAATCCATTGCTCCGAAAATAGTGCAGTCGCCCACGCCCTCCACGCGCTTGAGTTCGTCCACCACGTTCGTCTGCAGGTAGTTGTGCAGAAAAACCGGGTCATAGCGGCCGTCGGGCGAGTAGAGATTGAGAAGCTGAAGAATGGCCGGAGAGCGCTTGACCACGGTTATGCCTTGGCGGCGCACTTCCTCGGGCAACAAGGTCTGGGCCAGATTGACCTTGTTGTTGACGTTGACGAGCGCCATGTCCGGGTTGGTGCCCAGTTTGAAGTAGACGCTGATGGAACCGGAGCCGGAGGCGGACGACGCGGAGGAGGCCATGTAGAGCATGTTCTCGACGCCGTTGATGTTGACTTCAAGCGGGGCGAGCACCGTCGAGGCGATGGTTTCGGCCGAGGCCCCGGGATAGAATGCGCTGACCTGGACTGTCGGCGGCGTGAGTTCGGGATACAGGGCGATGGGCAGCGCTTTCATGGCCAGCGCGCCCACGAGGGTGATCAGGATGGAGATGACGGCCGAGAGAACGGGACGGCGCAGAAAGAAATTGGGTCTGGAAGATGCGGCCATGACAACCTACTTCCGCGCGGGCTGATTTTGCCCCGGCCCGTCTCCGCTCCGGCTCACGCGCACGACGGCCCCGGTCCGCGTCTTGGCGATGCCTTCGCTGATGATGCGCTCGCCGCCCCTGAGGCCGGAATCCACAAGGTATTTGTCCCCGATGGCCGCGCTGATCGTCACGTTGAGGGTGGACACCCTGTTTTCCGCGTCCAGGACCATGACCTGCGCGCCCTGCTGCGTCAGCAGAACGCATTTTTGGGGGATGAGAACGGCGTTTTTGAGGACGTCGCCTTCCATGTACAGGCGCACATACTGCCCCGGCATGATGACCCCCTCCGCGTTGGGGAACACGGCGCGCGCCTTGATGACGCCCGTCGCGGGCTGCACCTGGCTGTCTATGAAAGTGACCTCGCCCTCGACCGGGTGCATGCTGCCGTCCAGGAGACGGAGCCTGGCCCTGTAGCGGTTGCCCGGCGGCGCGGCAAGGCGGCCCTCCTGAGCGAGGTTGCGCCTGCGCATGTGCTCCGGCGCCGCGATGGAGAAGTCTATGTACATGGGATCCGTCTGGTTGACGTAGGTGAGGAGCGAATTGTTGTTCACGAGGTTGCCGGGGGTGACGTCCTCCTTGCTGCTGAAGCCGGAAACCGGCGAAACCACCTGACAGTAGTCCAGATTGATTTTTGCCTGGCGCAGTTCGGCCTTGGCGCTTTCATAGGCGGCGCGGGCGTTGTCGCGTTCCTTCTGGGAGACGGCGTTTTTTTCATACAGGGGGCGCACGCGCTTCCATTCGCGCTCAGCGCTGTCGTACTGGGCTTCGGCCTGTTGCATTCTGGCTTCGTACGGGTCGCGTTCAAGCTGGAAGAGCTGCTGGCCTTCTTTTACGAATTCGCCTTCTCTGTACAGGCGTTTTTCAATAATGGCCTGTACGCGGGCGCGCACCTCCACGGCGCGGGAACCGGCGGCCTGGGCCTGGTATTCCGCCGGCCAGGGGATATCCTCGGCGATGACGTGGTGCACGGCCACCAGCATGGGAGGGGGTTCGGGCTGATTTTTTTTATCGCCGCATGCCATGAAGGCGGAACATGCGAGAAAAATCAAAGGAATTGCCAAACGTCTGACCATAATCCGCTCCGCGCCGGCATTTTGAGTGCGCAACAAAAAATGCAGTTATTTTACAAAGTTGTCATTTTTATTTTCACAAGACGAAAAAACTACAAAACATATTTTGAAAAAAAAAGCAACGTATAGATTTCTGTCCGGCTTTTCATGGGAACTCGGCGGCCCGGTATGGACAGGCGCACCCCGCAAGCCTGTGGCCGGAGGCAAAACCGGGAAAATCCCGCGCGTGATTTTCTCCCTCCGCAATTGGACGCTCAACCAAGAGAGAAGTGTACTTCTCTTTTTTGAAGGCGTCAACATGCTACACTGGCAATATGACTGCCTTCCCTCATTTTTACCGCTGTCTTGGCGAAACAATCCGGACCAACCGGAAAAAGGCGGCCGTCAGCCAAATGGTTCTGGCTGAACGCGCCGGAGTCACACGCAGATTCATTCAGGAACTGGAGAACGGACGTTCGAATATTTCCCTGCATACCCTCATGCGCCTGTCGGCGGCGTTGGGTATGACGTTGAGCGATATGTGCGCCCAGATTGAAACGGCCTTGAAATCCTAGTATTGCGTTCATAAAATAGATATGATATATCCAT
>JAISOT010000046.1 GCA_031275465.1 Desulfovibrio sp. | reverse complement strand
CAGATCATGCGTTATATCCGATGCTATAACGAGCAATCGGCACACCCGTTCAAATGGACTTACGATGGAAAACCACTTTCCGCATAAATCAAATTTATTTCATGAACGTGACACTAGGCAGTCGGCCTGAGAATTTAACATATTGATATTGCATTATATTTTAAAATTTGTGTTTTTTCGATTGAAAACACTCATCAGGGCCGACTATTCCGGTTGCTGTCAAGCGACTAGACAATGCTTTGACAATCACAGGACCGTCATGTCGATACGCAGCAACCTCTTCCGCGCGACATTTGTGTTGTTTTGCCTCATTCTGCTCGCGTCCTGCGGGACGAAAAGACCGCATGCCCCGGCGAGGACGCCTCCGGCCCCCTGGATGAACATACCCGAAGACGTGCGCGTTTTCCCGCAGGATTTGAATGGGTACGCTGACGCGGCCGGACGGGACAAACGCCTGATGGACGCGGCCGGGCAGGCGGCATCGGACGCGGCGTTCAACCGGATTTTTTTCGGGCCGTGGGAGATGGGCGCGGCATCCGTTCGCGCAAAAGACGCGGCGGCTGTGTTCCGCAGGGCGCGCGGCTACAAGTCTGACGGCACGCCCTGGCGACAGCCCGAATGGAATCTGGTGGAGCGCAATGCCAGGCTGGAGGCCTTTCCTTCGCGACGGGAACACGCCGTCACTCTGCGCAATACGGATTTGCGCGAAATACCCACCCATGAACCCAGATTTGCCAGGCCGACGCCGAACCCCAAGGCGGATCCCTTTGACTATTTTCAGTATTCGCTTCTGCCGCCGGGCACGCCGCTCTTCATCGCCCACACGACGCTGGACAGGGGCTGGCACTATGTGGAATGCCCCGTGGCCGGGGGCTGGGTGGACGCGCGGGATGTCGCCCTAGTGGACGCAGATTTCAAACGCGCTTACCTGACAGGGCGCTATGCCGCGCTTGTTCGCGACGACGTGCTCCTGGGGCCTGTCCGGGCAGGGATAGGCGCTGTGTTTCCGGTAAAACCAGAAAAAGGCGCCGGCAGCGGGCTGAACATTCTATATCCCGTCAAAGGTCCGGGTTTCATGGCCGGAATCGGGGAGATAACGCTTGGTCCGGAGGAGGCGGCGCTCAAACCCCTGCCGTTTACCCCCGGCAATGTCGCCCGTGTGGGCAATGCCGTGATGTCGCAGCACTACGGCTGGGGAGGCATGTTCGGCAACCGCGACTGCTCTTCCCTGACCCGCGATATACTGACGCCTTTCGGCCTCTGGCTGCCGCGCAACTCCACCGCGCAGTCGCGCGGCGGGCCGGTTCACCTCCTGGACGGAATGCTTCCGGAGGACAAGGAATCGTTCATCCTGGCCAACGGAACTCCCTTCGCCAGCCTTGTGGGCGCGCGCGGGCATATCATGCTTTATGTGGGCAGACACAAGGGACGCGCCGCCGTTTTTCACAATATATGGGGGATTCGCGTTGTCGATGGGGCCGACGACAACGCCCGCTTTGTCATCGGCAGGGCTGTGGTCACTTCCATAACGCCGGGCCTGGAGCTGAAAAATCTGTACCGGAAGGGCACCTTGGGGGAGCGCATTCGCACCCTTACAACATTGACGGGCATACGCTTTTGAACAGCATTGAAATTCTGACCGGGCCGGAAGCGGCCGGCCGGCGTCTGGACAGCGTGCTGCGGGACAATGTGCCGCAGGTTTCGCGCGCGGCGTTGCAAAGGGCCGTCTCCGCCGGACGCTGTCTGGTGGACGGCCGTGTGGAAAGGCGACCGGCCGCCAGAATCAGAAGCGGGCAGCGCGTTGTCGTGGATCTCCCTGACGCGCGGACTTCCCTGGCGCCGGAAGCGGGCGCGCTGGACGTGCTCTGGCATGACGGACACCTTCTGGTCTGCAACAAGCCGGCCGGCCTCACCGTGCATCCTTGTACGTCCTGCCGGGGGAATACGCTGGTGCAGCGCCTTCTTGCGCGCTTTCCGGGGCTTGCCGCCCTGGAGGGGCAGCGTCCGGGCATCGTCCACCGGCTCGACAAGGACACAAGCGGGCTTTTGGCCGTCGCCCTTGACGAGCGCGCGCGTCTCGCCCTGGTCGCCGATTTTGCCGATCGGCGGGTACGCAAGGAATATCTGGCCCTGGTCAGCGGTTTTCCCGCCGAGGAAGGCGACTGTCGCGAGCCTGTCGGCCGGCATCCCGTCGTAAAGGTCAGAATGGCCGTCGTGCCGGAGGAAAGGGGCGGCAAGCCCGCCCATACAAGCTGGAAACGCCTCTGGAGCGAGCCGGGCGGGCGCGTGTCCCTGCTGGCGGTGCGTATTCACACCGGCCGCACGCACCAGATCCGTGTGCACATGGCGCATCTCGGCCATCCCCTGCTGGGCGACGCCCTTTACGCGCCCAGAGCCGTGCGGGCGGCTGCCCCGCGGCAGATGCTGCATGCCTGGAAACTTGCCTTTGTCCACCCCCGCAGCGGCGAGGAACTGCGCTTTGCCTGCCCGCCGCCCGAGGATATGCCGCGAGCCGCGCTGGTCGCCTGCGGGCGCATGGAGCGCGTGGTGATGGTCGGCAATCCCGGCAGCGGCAAAACAGCCCTGCTCGGACATCTGGCCGGCAGGGGCGTTTCCGTGTTCAGCGCCGATGAGGCGGCGGCAAGACTTTACGCGCGCGGGGGCGAGGCGGCGCAATGGATCGCGCGGCGTTTCGGCGGACGCATGCTGACGCCCGGTGGCGCTGTGGACAAAAAGGCGCTTTTCGCGGCCCTGTGCGCCGCGCCTGACTTATACCGCGAGGTGGAAGCCCTGGTGCACCCCTTGGTGCGGCAGGAGCTGGAAAATTTCTGGCGGACGCGGGAAAATGCCGGGGATGCGCTGGCCTTGGCCGAAGTGCCGTTGTATCTGGAATGTGGCTGGGGAGAATATTTCAGCCCCGCGCCGCTGCTTGTGGGGGTGCATTGCCCCTTACCCGAGCGCCTGCGCCGCCTTGCGGCCGCGCGCGGCTGGACGGAAGCCAAGACGGCGGCTCTGGAGGCGCGGCAATGGCCGCAGGAACGCAAAATGGCGGCCTGCGACCTGCTTGTGGACAATGGCGGCTCTGGGGAATCTCTGAAAATTCTGGCCGAAGATCTGTTGAAGCGTCTTACCCGCCGGGTGAAGGATCGGCTGCGCGCGGAGCGGGAAAAGCTGGAATCCCTGTGGTGACGCATTGATATCGTTTTTGCCTTTCGCCGCTCCGCGCCGGCGGGTTTTTTACGGATTCAGGGCGCCGGCCGCGTCCGCCTGCCGCCATTCCCGCAGGCTTTGCGCGATATGGCCGCAAACGGCGGCGTGCTCCTCCCTGCCGCGTCCGGCGATGCGCAGGGGAGGCGCAAAGCGGTAGCGCACCGCCAGTTCTGGCCGGATTTTGCCAAGTTCCTTGACTTTTCCGCCTTGCCCCCAGGCGTCTGTCTTGAGCGCCAGCGGAACAATGGGCACACCGGCGTGCAGGGCCAGCTTGACGCCAATGCTGTTGAAGCGTTGAGGATCAAAATCAAGGCTGCGCGTGCTTTGCGGAAAAATAATTATGGACACGCCGCGCCCGAGGCGCTCCTTGCCCCCTTCCAGCACCTTGGCAAGATCTTCGCGCGGATTGGAGCGGCCCACAACGATAGGGTCGCGCGAACGCATGACGGCGCCGAAAAACGGCATCGTCACGAGATTTTTTTTGACCACAAAGGTGACGGGGCGGCGCGGGCGGATGATGCCCGGCAACATGAAGGTTTCCAGCGTGCTCATGTGATTGGCGACAAAAAGGCAGGGGCCGTCAACGGCGTTGATGGCATCCATACCTTCGACAAGAATTTTTCCGCCCACGCGCTCCACAAGCCCGGCCACTTCAACGCTTGCGCGCGTCCAGGCCGCGTCGTCGCAAAGTCCCTTCGCGGCGAGTCTGCACAGCCGGAACACCGGCCCGCCGAAAAGGCGGCCGTAAAACGAGAGGGAAGGAAAAAGCCGCGTAAAACGGCCGGGATGAAAACCGGGACTCCGATAACTGTCTCCCGTGAGGAATTTGCTGTCGAATTCGGACGTGGCGGCGCTCATGTCATTCAATGGGAATTTTGTAAATTTTGCGCCACCATTGCGTCAGGCGCGGCTCCTCGCCGTTGTTGCGCGGCTGGTAAAAACGCCGTCCTTCAAGCTCCTGCGGCAGATATGCCTGCTGTATCCAGGAGTCGGGGTAGTTGTGCGGATATTTGTAGTCCTTGCCGAAACCCCAGTCTTTCTGGAGTTGGGTGGTGGCGTTGCGCAGATGCAGCGGCACGGCGCTGGCCCCGTTGAGCTTGACTTCGCGCGCGGCGTTCAGATAGGCGGCGTAGGCGGAATTGCTTTTATGGGCCAGGGCCAGGTAAACAACGGTTTCCGCCATGGGAATGAAGCCCTCGGGCATGCCGATCATCTCCACAGCCTGCTGGCAGGCCACGGCAAGGGGGAGCGCCCTGGGATCGGCAAGGCCGACGTCCTCGGATGCCGAAAGTATCAGGCGGCGGCAGACAAAGCGCGGGTCTTCGCCCCCTTCAAGAAGGCAGGCCAGATAATATAGCGCCGCGTCGGGGTCGCTGCCGCGTATGGATTTGATGAGCGCGGAAGCCAATTCATAGTGGCTGTCGCCGTCCTTGTCGTGGCGAAGCAGCATTTCCGGCAGCAGGGTCTTGACCTGTTCGGCGTTTGCCTGTTCCTGGGGGAGAGCGGCGACGTATTCCACAAGATTGAGAAGCGTCCGCGCGTCGCCGTGGGAAACGCCCGCCAGAAGTTCCAGCACGTCTTCGGGCAGGGTCGTCTGGAGATTTGCCGCGCCGCGCCGCGCCAGTTCCACAAGCTCGCCGTGCCCCAGGGGACGCAGGCGCAGCACGTGCAGGCGGGAGAGCAGTTGCCGCGTGATGCTGAATGAAGGGTTCTCCGTGGTGGTGGCAAGGAGCGTCAGCTCTCCCGATTCCACCAGCGGCAGGAAGAAATCCTGCTGCGCCTTGGAAAAGCGGTGCAGTTCGTCCAGCACCAGAATCTCCACTCCGGCCAGGGAGCGGCGCAAATGCTGCAAACCGGCCTCCGGCGCGCTCAGGCGGAGATATTTTTTATTCGCGGATTTTGCCAGCAGAAGGGCAAGGGTGGATTTGCCGCAACCGGGAGGCCCGAAGAAGAGGAGGCTCGGCAGCCTGCCCAGGCGGATGAGGGAATGCAGCCGTTCTGCCAGATGCGTCTGCCCCAGAAAGAAAGCGAGGTCATCCGGTCGCATGCGTTCGGGCAGAGGGCGGGTAACGGTCATTGCGCCGCGTTTCCCGTAGCTGTTCCGTTCAGATGGGAGGCCCACCAGTGCAGGCCCAGACAAAGGGCGGCCGCTGTCTCGCACCGTAAAACGCGCCTTCCCAGACTTGCGGGGACAAATCCTGCCGCGTCAAGCGCGGCCAGCTCTCTCTGAGAAAAACCGCCTTCAGGGCCGACGACATAGACGGAAAGACCTTCTTGCCCCGCCGTGTCCGCCGAAAGCAGAGGGACGTTTTCCTGCATTTCCCAGAGCAGGACGCGCCGATCAGCCGATGAGGCCAGCACCGCGACTTCCCCGATGCCTTTGGGCAGCAGGCGCAGTTCCGGCAGCCAGGGGTTTTTGCACTGTTTGGCTCCGGCGATCATCCGGGATCTCCAAGATTGTTCCGAGGAGGGCGCAAGCCTGTTCTGGCTGTGATCGGCCTGCCATATCCATACGGCGTGGGCGCCCAGTTCCACGGCTTTTTCCAGAAAAAAGCCGCGCCGCACGGCCCTGCTGGCAGCCAGAGCCATTGCCGCGCGGGCGGCGGGACGGGGAAACATCTGTTCCTCCAGCAGCTCCAGTTGAACATTTTCCCTGTCGACGCCGCATACGCGGAAGCGTCCCAAGCGTCCGTGACCATCCAAAAGGGCCACGCGCGATCCCTTGTCCAAGCGCATACTCTTGGCGAGATGGCGGGCTTCCTGTCCTCTCAGGCAAACCTCGGCTCCCCAGCATTCGGGGGGCAGATAGAAGGCCGGTTCATTCATGCGGGAAGACGATTCCTGTTTTGAACGGTTTCGCGACGCATTTCTGAAAGGGGCGCAAACATGTTCCGTTGGCAAGGCTAGACGGCAAAGGCCGTTCTGGCGCCGGGGTAAGCCAGGCGGGCCTTGCGGACAGCCTTGAAACTGTCGCGCAGGGAAACCAGTTTGCCGTAATTCCGGCGAATTTCGCGGCCCGCCTTGCTCAGCGAATCCTCGGGCTTTTCCAGATAAGTGCGCTGGATATACCTGTCATGCAGCATTGTTTCCACGCAGTCGATGGCGGCGTCAACCAGCGCGGGGAAAAAGTTGACGATTTCAAACTGGAGATCATTGAGCAACTTGACGGTTTCGTTCATCATCCGCCTGTAGCTGATGGGAGCCCCCCTGAATGTGCGCTGACAGAGTTCCTCCAGAATGCGCACGCGCCTTGCCTGCTGTATATAACTGAAGCGCGAGCACACTTCTTGATATATCTCGCGCAAGTTGCCGAAATTTTCGTCATGCTGCGGCGAGTAAAGATAGCCGGAGAGAACTTTGTCAAGCTGGGAGAAAAATTCGTCGCTGTAACTGATCATGCGGCCTTGGTGTTTCGCCAGCCAGTAGGAAAGAAATTTGAGCCTTTTTTCGTCGCTGTCCGTATTTTCCACAATTTCCGTGCGCTTGTATATGATGCGCCCTGTATACTCGCCACGCACAATGTCGTTCAGACGGAAGAGCATGTTTGTGCTGTCCTTGATGATGTTCAGCCCGCGCAGGGATTCGCCGGTCAGCGGATGGAGTATCTCCTGAGCGGCCACGGAAAGGGCGCGCTCCTGGCGCAGGTTGTGCGCGTCATAGCGATGCTGCCGGTATGTTACCCGCAGGATTATCACCCGTTTTGACTTGTCCAGAAAGAATCCCTTTTCGTCTATGAGTTCGAGGTTGTCGTTCTGATCTTTGTCCAGCGCCACAAGGGCGATTTTTTCCAGCAGGGGGTATTTGCGGTTTTCCTCCGTTGACGTGTAGGTGGTCAGAGCGCGGTCTGTCTGGCCGAGAACGCGCAGAAGAAAGCGCTCCCCGGCTTTGTGAAGCTTGCGCGCGAAAAGGGCGCTTGACGTGCGGCGCTCCGAAACAATGGGAAAACCGTAAAGTTCCATGAGAAACTGGTAAACGAACATGCGGTTGCGCTCATACATCTCGCTGTCGCCATAGACAAACTTGCCGATGCGCAGCCCGAACCGCTTGAGTTCGCTGTCGATGTCCGAAGGGAAGGAAGCGAACACGCCCGCAAGCTGAAAATGGTTTCCCGCGTCAAGGGCCAGCACGTGCGCCCTGTCCATATTCAGCAGATAGGGCATGAGGGCGGAATAGTTCTCGGGAAGCGCAATGTCCGTGCCGCAAAACTGCCGCCGGAAGATTTCGTGATGTCTGCGCGGCAGGCGGGATGTCAGCGTCAGAAGATTGTATGCCCTGTTCTGGCCTTCCGTCTGGCCGGCGGCACTGTCCGGAGAGGGGTGGACAGGGCGCAGCCGCTCGTATTGAAAAATTTCCGAAAAATAATCCAGCTGTCTCGCAAAAGCCACCATGGCAAAGCCGGGCAGCTCCCTGTATTCAAACATGTCGCTGTCAAAGGAAGGCAGAAGTTCCCGCGCTTCCACCACAGGGTAATTTTTGTTTTCCTGATAGGGTTTTACAAGGCAATGGCGGATATGTACCCCGTCCAGAAAGCGCTTGAGATCTTGAAGAGAATCAAGGAGAAGACAATGGGGAGCGGGCGAATGGGGGCTTTCAGGGGGAAGCCGTTCTTGCTGAATATTTCCTGCCAGGCGAACATAGCGGTCTTCCGGAATTCTTTTGATTTTTTCTAGCATTTTTTTCAAAAAAGCTCCAGCATGTTTTTTTGCCTGGCCACAGGTACAGCTTATGTCGCAGCGCGGCAGTTTTTCCGCGGATGATGCCGGGGGAGCGCCTTTTCAGACGGTAAGATCGACGCCGTCCAGAAGCGAGAGGCCGCCTGTGTACGAGCCAAAGGATGAGGCCGCTGATCCCGATCCGGCCCACCAGGAGGCCATGCTTTCGATTTGAATGCGTTTGCGCAGTTCGCCGGGCGCGATTTGCAGCGCTTCACGGGCCGCGTCGATGCCGTTCAGGGCTTCAATCTGCCTGTATTTTTTAAGCAGTTCGGGATTGTTGTCAAAAAAATTTTGTATTTTGTCCTGGCTGTCGCCGGCAACGGTCACTGTGCCGTCATCATTGCTTTGCAGGGTGAATTGCAGTGAATCAGGGTCAGTGATGCCCAGAGCTTTCAGGCCGTCGCTGACGCCCTGATTGAACTCGTCTTGCAGTTGTTCGCGATATTTGGCAAGCTGGCTGAACGTGACGCGGCTGTCCGCGGCAAGGCCCATGGCGTCCATGGCGTACCTGGTCAGCTCAACCATGCTGGAAACCTGCTCGGTCATGGAAAGGCCGCCGGCATACAAGGCCTGGCTCTCGCCGGTGGAACTTTTTGCCGTGTCTGTGGTTTCGCCGGCAAACAGGCCGTTCTGCCACTGCAGCACGTCGGAATAGTAGCTGGTTTCAGAAATGTTCATGGCGTCTCCTTTGCGGATTTTGTTCAAAGCGTCGGAGCCGGCGTTTCACGCCCGCGCTGCGAACGGTATGCAAACATCGGGCCATACGGACCGGAGCGCGCATCCGGCCGGAATCCGGCTGCGCGCCGCGCTTGCGCGGGGCGGACCGGCATGATAAAAGAACCGGCAGTGAAAAAATAGTGCGCTTCGGCATGTTGGAGGCAAAAATGACGCGAATGACCAGGGAAGAAATTTACGCCAGGGCGGTCGATCTGGTAAAAAAGGCGCGCGGCAAGCTTGAAGTCGTGGGCAAGGTCAGCGCATCCAACCTTGAGGAACTGAGCGTCGCCTACACGCCGGGAGTTGCCGAGCCTACCCGTCAGGTGCGCGACAATCACGCGCTGCAATTTCAATATACGAGCCGCGCGTCCATGCTGGCCGTCGTGACGGACGGCTCGGCCGTGCTGGGGCTGGGCAACATCGGGCCGGAAGCGGCCATGGTGGTCATGGAAGGCAAGGGGGTCATGCTCAAGCATTTCGCGGGGGTGGATCCCGTTCCGCTTTGTCTCAATACGCAGGAACCCGAAGAAATCATCCGCGTTGTCAAGGCGGTGGAGCCGTCCTTCGGCTTCATTTTTCTGGAAGACATTTCGGCGCCGCGCTGCTTCTATATTCTGGAGAGGCTTACAAAAGAGCTGTCCATCCCGGTTTTCCACGATGACCAGGATGGGACGGCCGTATCAATATGCGCGGCCGTTTCCAATGCCCTGCGTCTCACAGCCGGCCGAATCAACGACATGCGCATAGTCATCAACGGCGCCGGCGCGGCCGGCCTGGCCACGGCCAGACTGCTCATGGAGATGGGCGCGGAAGACATAACGCTGTGCGACGTCAACGGAGCTTTGGGAAAGGACACGCAGGGACTTGACGAGTACAGGGCCGCCTTTGCCGCTAAAACAAACCGCGGGGGCGCGGGCACGTTGATCGATGCCTTGCGCGGCGCGGATATTCTTATCGGCCTTTCCGTGGCCGATGTGGTCAGCAAGGATATGGTGCGCGGCATGAACAGGAACGCCGCCGTCTTCTGCCTCGCCAACCCCGACCCGGAAATCCTGCCGACCGACGCCGCGGGGGCCGGGGCCAGATTTACCGGCAGCGGCCGCTTCGACTATGCCAACACCATCAACAATCTGCATGCCTTTCCCGGCATAGTGCGCGGCACCCTGAACGCCCGCGCGAAACACATTACCACGAACATGAAACTTGCGGCTGTCCGGGCTATTGCCTCCTTTGTGCCCGATGACAGACTGCGGGATGATTTCCTCATGCCCAATGCTCTGGATGCCGGCCTGTCGGCCCGCGTGGCGGAGAGCGTAAAAGAGGCGGCGGAAAAAGACGGCGTTGCCGGAGCGTGGTAAGGCATTTCACCGCGCAACCTCCCGCCGGCTTCTGGACAGGCAGGATGAAATAGTTTACATGCAGCCTATGCCAGTGCGTTCTTCCGGGCAGGAGACGGTTGAATTTGACAACCCCTCGCTTGCCAATCATCTTTTCGGGCCTCACAACGCGAATCTGGATATTCTGGCCGCGGTGAGCGGAGCCCACATCGGCAACCGCGGGGCCAGCGTCTTCATAGAAAGCGAAAATTCCGAAGTCCGCCGCATTTTATGCAGCGTTTTCATCCAGCTTTATGACTTGCTGCGCAACGGCATGAGCCTGAGCCAGCAGGACATCGTCCGCAGCTACGAAATGCTTTGCGCCGACCCTTCCCTGAATATCGCGCAGATTTTTCGCGAGGCGGTATTTGTGCGGACGGCGCGCAAAACAGTGACGGCGCGCAACGTGGCCCAGAAAACGTATCTTGAGTTGTTGCGGCGTTATGAGCTTGTTTTTGCCGTGGGGCCGGCCGGCACAGGCAAAACCTATCTTGCCGTGGCCATGGCCCTGGCCATGCTGCAGCAGCACCGCGTGAAGCGCATCGTGCTCACACGCCCGGCGGTGGAAGCCGGAGAGCGCCTCGGTTTTCTGCCGGGGGATCTGGCGGAAAAAGTGAATCCGTACTTGCGCCCGCTGTATGACGCCCTGCACGACATGATGCCGCAGCAGAAGGTGTCCTCCCTGCTGGAAGAGACGACCATTGAAGTGGCGCCGCTGGCTTTCATGCGGGGGCGCACCCTCAATGACGCCTTTGTCATTTTGGATGAAGCCCAGAATACGACGCAGGAACAGATGAAAATGTTTCTCACCCGCATGGGTTTCAGCACGCGCATGGTCGTTACCGGCGACATCACGCAGATCGACCTGCCGGCTCAGCCCGACAGCCGGCGATCCCGTTCCGGCCTTGTGCATGCCCTGAATATTCTGCACGGCGTCCCCGGGCTTGCCATTCACCGCTTCAGCGAAGGCGACATCGTGCGACACCCCCTGGTAGGAGCCATTGCGAACGCATATGACAGCGCAGAAAAAAACGGATAAATCCGCCGGCGTCTTTCTTCTCGTTCAAAGACTCAAAGCGCATCACCGTTGCGGACGGGGCTTTTGTTTTCTTGTCGGAACGCTGCTCTTTCTTTCCATTCTCGCCGGCGTCAATTTCAATGTCATGCCGCGCATGTATGTCTCCGGGCAGGTGGCCGAAAGCGATGTGATCGCCGAACACGACATCATGGTGGAAGACAGCCGCGCCACAGATGCCCGCCGCAAACAGATCCTTCTGCTTCAACCGCCCGTGTATGATCTGAGTATGGAGCCGTTTGCGATATTCCAGAACAGGACCATGGAGATTTTGCGCATCGCCAATGAGGGTGGCGAACGCAAACACGCGGCGGCGGCCCTTTCCCATTTGATAGAAGATGTGACACCGGATGTGGCGGAAGAAGTTCTGGCTGAAATCGCGCGCCACGATGTGCAGGAGTATCTGCTCAAAGATCTGATGCCCCTTATCCGGGAAAACTTTGCCGAGGGCCTTGTGACGGATCTGCGTTCCGGCCGTGTCGGCAGGACGGGCGTTATCATCCGCAATCTGGATACCGGGGCGGAGACATTGCGTCCGGACGTCAGCACGCTGCATGACGTGCAGTCGTTTCTGGCGGAAATCGCTTCCCGGAACAGGCAGAACGCAGGATTGACTCCGCAGGCGCGCCGCGCCGTCAATATTGTGCTCGCTGCCATCATGCCCGCTTCCCTGACGCTCAATCGCGAAGCCACGCAAAAAAGGGCGGAAAGCGTGGCGGAAAGCGTAAAGCCGGTTTACTACCAGATTCAGAAAGGCGAAATGATCGTGCGTAAGGGGGAGCGCGTGAGCCGGGAGCAGCAGATCAAGCTGCAGGCTCTCCATGACAGTTCCTCCGGCCCGATGCGCTGGACAAACGCCGGGGGTAGTTTTCTCTGCGCGCTTCTTGTTTCCATAGGTTTTTTCGTCTCTCCGAGCGGCAGGCCGGGCACGCCCCTGCAGTCCAAAGACATGCTGATGATTTCCCTCCTACTTCTGCTTTCGGGTATTGGGGCAAAGGCCGCCTGTTTGTTCGGCCTGCGGCTGGACAGCCTGCATGTGCAGAACGCTTTTGCCGTCGCCTTTCCCGCAGCCGGGATCGTGGGGCTGGTCGCCATGATTTTTGCCGCGCGGCGCTACTGCACGATGGGCCTTTTGTTGGCGTTTTTCACCATGTTGATGTTTCAGGCCGGATATACGCTCTTCATTTACTATTTTCTCGGCGGAATGCTGGGTACCTGGCTTATGGTGCGGGCGCAGAGCCGGCAGGATGTCGTCTGGAGCATTGTTCCCCTCACTGTCGGGCAGTGCGTCATCTGGGCGGGCACAGCCCTGCTTGCCAATGTCTCTTTTGAGGAAGTGCCGTTCAACCTCATTGCCGTTGCCGTCAACAGTATTTTTTCCCTCATCATTCTTTTCGCCGCAAGTCCTGTGGTGGAAATGCTTTTCGGCTACAGCACGCGTTTCAGGCTTATGGAGCTGATGAGTCTGGAGCAGCCGCTCATGCAGGAGATGATGATGGCGATTCCGGGAACATATCATCACTCCCTGGTTGTCGCGAACATGGTGGAGGCGGGATGCAAGGGCGTCGGCGCAAACAGCCTGTTGTGCAAGGTAGCCGCGCTGTACCACGACGTCGGCAAACTCTGCTACCCTGAATATTACATAGAAAATCAATACGGCGGCCCCAACAAACACGACAAAATTGCCCCCTCGCTGAGCGTTCTGATTCTCCTTTCCCATGTCAAAAAGGGCATTGAATTCGCCGAACGATACAATCTGGGGCGGGAAATTACCGATATCATCCAGCAGCATCACGGAACGCGCCTGATACAGTATTTTTATCAGAAGGCGCAGAAACTTGGGGAAAAGCCCCGCGAATCGGATTATTGCTATCCGGGGCCGCGGCCGCAGACCAGGGAGGCGGCCATACTGATGCTGGCCGATTCCGTGGAGGCCTCAAGCCGCACGTTGGCCGATCCCACTCCGGCGCGCATCAGAGGCCATATTGATTCCATCATCAAGGGAATTTTTTCTGAAGGCCAACTGGATGAATCCGAGTTGACATTCAAGGATCTTCATTACCTGAGCGAGAATTTTCAGCGGATACTGACAGGCATTTTTCACCAGCGCATCGCGTACCCTGAAGCCAAAATTTCCAATATATACCAGAACTCCAAAATGTCCGCCGATGCCAGATCCGGAGGAGACAGGGAACGGAACAAAGTTCATTCGTTCCTCCCCTCCGCCGCGGAGCCGGATGGAAAGGTCCGGCCGGACGCGGACTCCGCTCCCTCAAGGGGGATGGTCCGCTGACGCCGTTCAGGCAGGCGGAATTTGCAATGCGGCGAGGTGAAAGTGCCGCGCCGGCGCGGGGGAATCCTGTGAAGGAAATCGACGTTACGGCGGACAGCGCGGAATATGTTTGGGCGACGCCCTTTGACAGGCGAAGCCTGCGCCGCGCGCTGGGCCTGATGCTTTCAGCGATGGAGGAAAAGGGCGTTTCCGCCCCGGGCTGCGTGGAAGTCCGCCTCGTTGACGACAAGGCCATGCGCGCCGCGAACTCGCGTTTCGCGGGTTGCCCGGGGCCTACCAATGCGCTTTCCTTTCCGGGGGAGGGGGATATGCCGGGGCTCATTCTGATGTCGTCCGGCGCCGTGCTGCGGGAATGCCTGCTCTATGGCCAGCGACCGGCCGAGTATACCTTGCTGCTGCTGGCCCACGGTCTCGCGCACCTTGCCGGTTTGGAACATGGGGCCGACATGGACGGCATTTGCGATGTCTGCGTCGCGGCCGTCGGGCAGACGGTGAGCCCTTGCGTGTTGCCGTGACCGGCAGGAGCGGATGCCGCCTTCTTTCCCGGGGCGGTTGTCATCCCGAAGCCCCGCTGCCGCGTGTCTGGACGACGGGGCGCGTCACTTCCTGCCTTGACGTCGCCTTGGAACTGGCCGGAGAAGGCTGCCTGCGAGTCTGGGACAGTCTGATTGCCGAGAGCCAGTCCGCAGGGAGGGGGCAGTTGCGCAGAAACTGGATCTCCCCGCCCGGCAATCTCTACGCCGCGCTCCGTCTGCCCCTGTCGCCGCCGTTTGATGGCTCGGCCGCTTCCGTCGCCACAGGAGGGCTTTTCGCGGGCGCTTTGCGTGAACTGGGCTGGCCCGTTTGGCTCAAATGGCCCAATGACCTGGTTTTGACGCCGGATGGCGCGCCGCGTAAAATCGGCGGCATTCTGCTGGAGGAGCGTGAAGGGATTTTGCTTGCCGGCGTGGGCATCAATATCGCGAGCGCGCCCGATCCGTCAGTTTTGCGGAAAGACGCCGCAATGCCGGCGGCAAGCCTCGCCGCCTTCACAGGCTTTCCGTTGTTGGCGGAAAACCTGTGGCAACAGCTTGTAAAACATGCCTATTCAATATATGCTGCAGACGATGATTTCTCCGGGCGTTGGAAAGACGGCGCCGAACGGTTTTTGCTGTGGAAAGGCCGCGAGGTGGCCTTTACGGACGAGCGGGGGACAGTGCGCGGCAGACTGGCGGGGCTGGCTTTTTCCGGCGGCATCCGGATGTGTCTTGACGGAAAGGCGGGAGAATTTTTGGGCGGAGCGCTTCACCACCCGTAACATGGTACGGAGAACAAAACAGGCCGTATTTTTTGCGTTTGGCAACCGTCGGGCACATGGGCGCTGTGCGATTGCAAGAGGCTGACTGTGGGCAACAAAACATTCGCTGACGTGCAGAAATTTCTGGAAGGCAAAGTCATTCTGGTGGCCAATCGCGGCATACCGGCACGGCGCATTTGTCGTTCCATACGCGAGCGTTTTGATGCCGTGGCCGCCATGACCGCCACCGATGTGGACAAAACAGCGCCCGCCGCTTCCGCCGCCCAGGAGCTTCTTTTGCTTGGCTCTGAACCGCGCGCTTACCTGGATGTTGACAAAATTATAGCCAGGGCAAAGCAGCGGGGCGTTGTCGGCATTCATCCCGGCTGGGGTTTCGCTTCGGAAGACGCGCGTTTTCCGCAGCGCTGCAAGGAGGCCGGCATTACCTTTATCGGCGCGACGGCCGGGGCCATGAATCTTTTGGGAAACAAGGTCCAGGCCAGACAGGTGGCGCGCCGTCTGGGAATACCCGTCGTCCCCGGTTCGGACGGCGCTGTGGATATCGCGGAGGCCAGAAAGGTCATAGACGAAATCGGCCTTCCCATTATGCTCAAAGCCGAAGGCGGCGGCGGCGGGCGGGGCATTTTTGCCATACATACCGGGGAGGAGCTGGAGGACGCTTTTTTTAAGGCCTCCACCATGGCCCAGGCCTCTTTCGGGAATCCCCGGCTTTTTGTTGAAAAATTTCTTGACGATGTGCGCCACATTGAAATTCAGGTCATCGCCGACATGTACGGCAATGTTTTCGCCTTTGACGAACGTGACTGCACAGTGCAGCGCAACCATCAGAAACTGATTGAAATCACGCCTTCTCCCTGGCGCGGCATGTCGCGCAATCTCCGCGAACGGCTGAAAGATTATGCCCGCAGGCTCGTGCGTGCCGTAGGCTACCACTCTCTGGCCACAGTGGAGTTTCTGATCGTCCCGGACGGTTCACCCTACTTGATCGAAGTCAACACACGGCTTCAGGTGGAGCACGGCATAACCGAATGCCGTTACGGCATCGATCTTGTCGAGGAGCAGATTGCCGTGGCCTTCGGCGCCGAACTGCGTTACAGGGAGGAAACACTGCGGCCTTCCTACTGTTCCATGCAGGTCAGGATTAACTGCGAAGACCCGCAGAACGGTTTTTCCCCGAACTCCGGCCTCGTCACGCGCTACGTCTCCCCCGGCGGCTTTGGCGTGCGCCTGGATTCCAACATTTCCGCCGGCTATGAATTCCCGTCCAATTACGATTCAGCGGGCGCGCTGCTCCTGACCTATGCCCATGACTGGGGAAAGACGCTGGGCATTATGGAACGCGCTTTGGGCGAATACATCATAGGCGGCGTCAAGACGACGATTCCGTTTTTCCGTCAGGTTTTGAAAAATTCCCTGTTTCGCAAGGGCGAGTTCAACACCGCTTTTGTCGCCGGGCATCCGGAACTCATGCTGTATACGGATCTCGCCCCGGAGGGGGAGCGTCTGGCGCGGCTTGTGGCGGAAATTTCCGCCAAGGGCTACAATCCCCATGTGCAACTGGGCGAATACCGTTCGGCCACGACACCCTCTCTGGGTCCGTTTGATCCCGTGCTTCCGCCCGTAAGCCCCAAGCTCCGCCGCAACCCCTCGCCCTATCCCCGGGGGGATCGTTTGGCGGCGCTGGATTTCATCCGCGATTCCGGCTTCATTCATTTCACCGACACAACGCCGAGGGATTTTACCCAGTCCAATTCCGGCAACCGTTTCCGGCTGGCCGAAGACAGGCTCATAGGCCCCTATCTTGACAATGTCGGCTACTTTTCCATCGAGAACGGCGGAGGGGCGCATTTTCATGTGGCCATGATGGCCAATATGACATACCCCCTCAGCGAAGCGAAAGAATGGAACAGCTTTGCCCCGAAGACATTCAAGCAGCTGCTTGTCCGCTCCACCAACGTGCTGGGCTACACCCCGCAACCCAAAAATCTCATGCGCAAAACCGGCGAAATGATCTGTGATTGCTATCATGTCGTGCGCTGCTTCGATTTTCTCAATCATGTGGAAAATATGCGCCCCATTGCGGAAGTCGTTCTCTCCCGAAAGGACGTCATCTTTCAGCCGGCGATTTCCCTGTCCTATGCCAAAGGTTTTGACGTCGCGCATTACCTGGGCGTAACCGAGGCCGTTGTCCGCATGACGGCCGATATCATGGGGGTGGATCCCCAGAAGGCTTCGCGGCACATCATACTCGGCCTCAAGGACATGGCCGGCGCCTGTCCGCCGCATTTTATGACGGAACTCGTCAAGGCGCTGCGCAAACGCTGGCCTGAGCTTGTGCTGCAGTATCACCGCCATTATACGGATGGATTGTTTGTTCCCTCCTGCGGCGCGGCGGCCAAAGCGGGGACGCATATTCTTGATGTGGGCCTGGGAGCGGCGGTCCGTTCTTACGGGCAGGGTGACGCGCTTGCTCTTATGGCGTATCTTGAGGAAGAACTGGGGCTGAAGTGCTCTTTGAACAGAGACGCCATACGGGACGCGAATTTTGTATGCAAGCAGATCATGCCGTACTATGACCGCTACTGCGCGCCCTATTTTCAGGGCATTGACTACGACGTCACCCTGCACGGCATGCCCGGCGGGGCAACCTCCTCCTCCCAGGAAGGGGCCATGAAGCAGGGGTATATTCATCTCCTGCCGTATATGCTCAAATTTTTGGCCGGGACGCGACGCATTGTGCGCTATCACGATGTGACGCCGGGGTCGCAGATTACGTGGAACACGGCTTTTCTGGCGGTGACCGGCGCGTGGAAGCGCGGCGGAGAGGAAGAAGTGCGCTATCTCCTGGAAGTGCTTAACGAGATCACGCGTACGCCGTCTGACGAGCTTTCGCCGGAAATGCTCAAGGCGCGCCTTTCCATTTACCAGGATTGCAATGACGCCTTCCGGAATCTCCTGTTGGGCAAATTCGGCAAACTGCCCTTGGGTTTTCCGGAAGACTGGGTGTACCAGAGCGCATTCGGCGCGGAGTGGAAAAAAGCCGTCGCAAAACGCACTGAATCCTCCCCGCTGGAGGTTCTGACGGATGTCGACCTGGACGCCGAAGAAAGGGCCTGCACGGATATCCTCAAGCGCAAGCCTAACTCCGAGGAATTTGTCCTGTATCTGAACCATCCCGCTGATGCGCTTAAAACCATTCAGTTCAGGGCACAGTTCGGCGACCCCAACAACCTGCCCCTTCACGTGTGGTTTGAGGGGCTGAAGGTCGGACAGGAACTGCATTTCAACGAAGGCAACGGCAAACCGCACCATCTTGTGCTGTTGGGCATTTCAAGGCCTTCGGACATGGGCGTTTCCGTCTGCCGGTATGTGCTTGATTCCGAAATCATGAGCTGTGAGATCAAGGTGGCCCGGCCTGCCGGCAGTCGCGGCAAAGGCGTCGCCATGGCCGATCCGGCGAACAGGTACCATATTGCCGCGCCCAGCAACGGCGATCTGTGGGTTATGTACGTGCACCCCGGGGATATTGTCAAAGCGGGCGAAGAAGTCTTTAATGTTTCCATCATGAAGCAGGAAAAAGCGGTGCTTGCCCCTGCGGACGGTATTGTCAGGCGTGTTCTGAAAACGGCGGACTTCAGGGAAAACAAGCAGATGGTTTCCGTGCGTGAGGGGGAACTGATTGTGGAGCTTGGCCCTGTGCCCCAGCTGTGCGGCAACCCCGCCTGCGGTCAGCCCGTCAATCTGGAGGACGCCGCCTTTTGTCCCTATTGCGGAACGCATCTTGAGTGATGTTCAGAACGTATGGACAACTTTGAACCGGAAATTCTTGTTGAAAACCCAGCAGATTGCTTGCCCACCGGAGGAAGCCATGCCCAGGAAAGCCGCAGCCAGACCTTCGCGGACGGAATCGAAAAACGCTCCATCTGAATCCACGCAGAAGAAGTTTATCCTGACCGGGACTGATATCGTCAACCTTGGGCCTGAGGCGGAACTGCTCGTCGGCGGCAAAAATTACAATACGGCCCTTATCAGTCTGATCGAAGGCATTCAGGCCCCCCACTTTCGCGCCATTTCGTCCCGGGCTTTCCATTGCCTGCTGGATGAGACGAAAGTTAACGGCAGGCTGGTACGCTCCGTTGTGGACAAACAACACAACCGCATCGACTGGAATGATCCGGAAATCAATCAGGATCCCGACTTTCTGCAGAAGTTCGTGCGGCAGCTCGGCAAGCTGATTCAGGAGGCCGCCGGGGCCGAAAAAGAACAGCCCAACACGAAGCTGCGCACGTTCATCAACAATATCGTGGACGGTTTCGCCACATCGCCCGAAGACATCGACCAGTTGCGCAAACGGTCGGTTATGGTGCAGGCCGCCATCTTGTCCGTGGAACTGCCCGCGGAAGTGGATGAGGCCGTACGTTGCGCCTATCGGCAGATCTGCGCGGAAAACGACGACGACATGACCCCGGTCGCGGTGCGTTCCTCCGCGGCGGGCGAAGATTCCCGCAAGAAAGCTTTCGCCGGTTTGCAGGACACCTACCTCAATATGGTCGGGGCGGACAGGGTGGTAGAGGCCTATCACTGGGACTGCGCCTCGGCCTATAACCTCCGCTCCATGACATACCGGCGTGAAGCGATTCTGGACGCGCTGGCAAAGGCGGAAGAACACGGGGACGAGGCCATTGCCGAAACGGCCAAAAAGGAATGGGCCATTGAAAATACTTCCCTTGCCGTGTGCCTGATGCAGATGATCAACCCCGTCGTTTCCGGGACGGCTTTTTCCGCGGATACAGCCACGGGATGCCGCGGGACGGCGCGCAACGACCTTGTGAGCATTGACGCGAGTTACGGCCTTGGTGAGGCGGTTGTCGGCGGCAAGGTCACTCCTGACAAACTTTATGTTTTTCAGCGCGACAATGGCAGTGAAGTGGTGATTCGCCAGATGGGCTGCAAGGACATGAAAATTGTCTACGATGAGAAAGGGGGCACGCGCGAGGCGCGGGTGCCGGAACTGGAGGCCCTGCGCTGGGCGCTTTCGCTGAGCCAGGCGGAAGCCGTCGCAAGAGGGGTGCGCGCCGTGAGCAGGGCTTACGGCGGCATGATCATGGATACGGAATTCTGCATTGACGGCAATGACAAACTCTGGTTCGTTCAGGCGCGCCCTGAAACCCGCTGGAATGAAGAATTTGAACTGCGCCCGTCCACTATTTTCATGCGCCGCCGCGAGGTGGATCCCAAGGCGGCGGAACAGGCCGAAATTTTGGTGGAGGGCAACGGCGCTTCGCGTGGCGCCGGCCAGGGGACAGTTCGTTTTTTGCGTTCCGCGCTGGAACTCAACAAGATTTCCAAGGGGGACATTCTGGCGGCGGAGCGCACCGATCCGGACATGGTGCCCGGCATGCGCGTCGCCTCAGCCATCATGGCGGATGTCGGCGGGGACACGAGCCACGCCGCCATTACCTCGCGGGAGCTTGGCATAGCGGCCGTTATCGGCATTCAACGTCTGGATGTGTTGCGCGCTCTCGACGGCGTTGAAGTTACGGTGGACGGCACCCGCGGAAGGGTCTACCGCGGGCTTTTGCCGCTCCATCAGGTCGGCGGCGAAATTGACGTCGCAAAACTGCCGCAGACGAAAACCAGAGTGGGCCTTGTGCTCGCCGATGTGGGTCAGGCGCTTTTTCTCTCCAGGTTGCGCAATTTTCCGCAGTTTGAGGTGGGCCTGCTCCGCGCGGAATTTATGCTCGGAAATATCGGCGTTCACCCGCAGGCTCTGGAGGCCTTTGACAATGGAGAGCTCAGTGGAGTTGTCAAGGCCAAGATCAAGGAACTGGAAGACCGCCTTTCAAAAATCCTGCGCGAGCAGATGGCCGTCGGGCTTATTGTGTTCAATTTTGACCTGCGCGAGTATGTTGCGGAAATTACAGGCCTTGCCTCGGAAATGGCGGCCCTCTCCGGCGCGGACAATGGTTTGGGCGCCGAGGATGTGCTTTTGCGGCACCGCAAAATGCGTGAACTGGACCACAAAATAGACCAGCGCCTGGAAGCGGCTACGCGCAGGATTGAGATACTCAAGACATCCTCGAATCTTGAAGAGCACATCCGCATTATTATGGGATACGATGACGAACTCGCCCTGCTTTCTCACGCCGACCCCGAATCGCCCAAAAGGGCGGCGGAGGTTGATGCCCTGGTGGAAGCGCATGTTCAGCGGGTGAAAGATTTGCCTGTGGTGGTGACCTTGCTGAACAATATCTGCCGGCTGCGGGAAGAAGTGAGTCTGCGGGCCGGACTGAAAAAGGAAATGGACGACGTGCGCAACCTGCCGGAAAAAATCCGCGCCGTTATCAAGGCGCGCGGCTTCCGCACCGGCAAGGAGCACTACATGCAGACCCTGGCGCAGAATCTGGCGCTTTTTTCCATGGCCTTTTACGGCAAGCCCATCACCTACCGCACGACGGATTTCAAGAGCAACGAGTATAAAAATCTTTTGGGCGGCAATTTGTTTGAACACAATGAAGCCAATCCCATGCTCGGGTATCGCGGCGTTTCCCGCAACATCCACGACTGGGAGATTGAAGCCTTCAAACTTGCCCGTGGAATGTACGGCGGATCAAATCTGCGCATGATGCTGCCCTTTGTGCGGACTCTGGAAGAAGCCCGCTCCATGCGCGCTTATCTTGAGCAGGTACACAAACTCAAGAGCGGTCAGGATGATCTGAAAATTATTCTCATGTCCGAACTGCCGTCCAACGCCATTCTGGCCAAGCAGTTCATCAGCGAGTTCGACGGTTTTTCCATCGGCTCGAACGACATGACGCAGATGGTTCTCGCCACGGACCGCGACAACTCGCGGCTTTCGCACATTTACGACGAAGAGGATCCTGCGGTTGTCTGGGCGATTCTGGTGAGTATTTTCACCGGACAGAAATTCGGCAAAAAAATAGGTTTCTGCGGCCAGGGCGTTTCCAACAGTCTCGTCATACGCGGTCTTGTGGCGATTGCCGGCATTACCTCGGCATCCGTCGTGCCGGACACATATTACCAGACCGTCTTTGACATAGCGGCTGTGGAGGCTGAAAACATACCGACGTCGCGACTCGGCAAATGGCTTGTGGAGCAGCATCACAAAAAATTGTCAAACCTCATGGAAAAAGCGGGTTACGGGCATATTCTCAAAAAATACACGGAACCGCAGGACATCGGGGAATGGTACGAGGGCGAGTTGTTGAGAAGGCACGAGCAGTTGCGCGAGCATCTGGACACGCCCAAGGAAACCTTCTATAGATCGGAACTGCAACATTTCCGTTCCGTCTTCCACAAGCCCGTCATTTACGCAACCTGGGACTGGGACGGCACGGTATTGGACGCCCTGCGCCAGTCGGGATTCGGCGGTTTTGAGGAACAGGCGAAGGCCCTGAAAGCCGTCCGTGAACTGGATGTCTGATACGCGGTTACCGAAACGGATGAACGGTGAAAGCGCAAGAAAGAAGAATGACGCGCCAGCGTTCCGTGATACTGGAGGAGCTGCGAAAAGTGGATACCCATCCCACGGCGGATGAGCTGTACACCATTGTGCGCGGGCTTCTGCCGCATATAAGCCTTGGCACTGTATACCGCAATCTGGAGTATCTGGTCGCCGCGGGCGAGATTGCCCGTTTGGAATCCGCCGGGTCTTCCATGCGTTTCGACGGGGATGTGTCGGGACATCAGCATGTCCGTTGCCTGCATTGCGGACGGATCGCCGATCTTGTTCATCCGCTTGCCCTGCCCGCGCTCCACGGGATCAGGGTGGAGGGATTCGACAGGATTGTCGGCGCCCGCGTCGAATTTGACGGCGTTTGCGATCAGTGCGCGCTGCGGGCGAATGCGCCTGCAAGGGTGAAGTAAAGTTCATCGGCGCGGAGCGCTTGCCTTTTTTATAAACGCGATTAATAATGCCGTTGAGTCAGTTGCCTGATTTAACATCACTAAATTCGCAAGGAGTTGACGTCATGATTGCCAGCAAAAAAGGCAGAAAAGAAAGAATTATCGAGGTGCTTAACAAAGCCCGCGGCATGGAGCTGCATGCCATCCATCAGTATATGAATCAGCATTACAGCCTGGATGACAAGGATTATGGCGAACTGGCCGCAAAAATGAAGCTGATTGCCATAGACGAAATGAAACATGCCGAGAGTTTTGCCGAACGCATCAAGGAATTGGGCGGGGAGCCCACCACCCAGAAAGAAGGCGCTGTGAAAACCGGGCAGTCCGTTCAGGCTGTTTACGAGAGCGACGCCGCCCAGGAAGACGCCACAATTGACGCCTATGCCCAGTTCCGGAAAATTTGCAATGAGCAGGGCGACACTGTGTCCGCCTGTCTGTTTGAGCGGATTATCGGGGAGGAGCAGGCGCATCTTACATACTACGAAAACACTTCGTCGCACATCAAAACCCTTGGCGACACATTTCTCGCCAAAATTGCCGGCACGCCGTCCGACACCGGCCCCTCCAAGGGGTTTGCCACCGCGGCCGCGGACGGATAGGGGGGGACATGCCTGACGCCTGTGGCATCTGGCGCTGCCAGGTGGCGAATTGCGGCTACATGTATGACCCGGCGCGCGGCGACAGGCGGCGCAGGATTCCGGCCGGAACCAGATTTGAGGATCTGCCGGACGACTGGCGCTGCCCTGTGTGCGGAGCGGCCAAAAAGTCGTTCAAGCCTTGGTCTGACGGGCAGTAGACATTGTTTGCAAAACCCGGGCTGAAGCTATGCCGCGAAAATAAACTCCCGGTTATTTTGGGAGTTTATTTTTTGCGTCCTGTGCAAAATATAATAATTCAAATAATTACTATATGATAGCTTTACAAGCCGTGAATTTGAACTTGAAATATTTTTTCCTTCTCAGTAAACGAAGGTATTGTGTTGAACGGTTGAGGCCAACATGGTGGCGAGGAGTTTTTCCCCGACGGGCAGGCCCGGTTTTATTATTGAGGAAGAGGCGAGTCTGGCCGAAGTTGGAAAGGGAAAGGGATGACGGCGCGGTGTCCTCGTTGAGAAACCTTATTTCCGGAGGGGTTGTTATGAAAAAATGGTGCATCGTTCTTCTGATTCTGTCTTTTGTCACTGTCAGCCTGGCGACGGCGGCCGTTGGGGCCGAGAGGGTTGAAATCAAAATCGCCGGCATGAAGCCCGAGGGCGAGCCTGAAACTCTTGGCATGTACAAATTCGGCGAAATTCTCGGCAAACTGTCGGGCGGAAAGTATGAGGTGAAGGTTTTTCCGAACAGTCAGCTCGGCAAGGAAAATGCCTATATTGCCAGCACACGGCGCGGAACCATACAAATGTGCGCCACAGGCACGCAGACATCGGCCCTCTTCCCGGCCATGGCCATGCTGGAAGTCCCCATGCTTTTTGACAATCTGGATCACGCCCGGCGCGCCATGGACGGCGGCAAGACTTTTGAACTCATCAACAAGGGCTTTCCGGAAAAATCCGGTCTGCGCACCTTGAACGCCTTTCCTCTCGGATTTCGTCATTTTTATTCCAAGAAACCCCTGAAGAGCATGGCTGATCTGCAGGGGCTGAAAATGCGTGTGCCGAACATTCCCCTGTATGTGAATTTTGCCAAGGAGTGCGGCATAAGCGGGCAGCCGATGCCTTTCGCCGAAGTTCCGGCCGCTCTGGATCAGGGCGTCATTGACGGCGGCGACAGCCCGTTTGCCGACATCGTGGCCCTCAAAATGTACGAAATAACGCCCAACATAACATTGAGCGGCCATATTCTGGTCATCCATTCCCTGTACATCAACGAAGAGTTCTACCAGGGGCTGCCGGCGCAGGACAGGAAGTGGTTCGATCAGGCCGCCAGGGAGTCGGCGGCCTATGTGTGGGATTTGATGGCCGGTCTTGAAAAGAAGGCCGTGAAAGACATTACGGACGGCGGCGGCAAGATATCGGACCCCTCGCCGGAATTCAAGGCTGCCATGAAAGAGGCCGGAAAACGGAGTTGGAAACTTTTCACCGAACCCGGGCCAAACCAGGTTCCCAATGCCCTGGAAATTCTGCAGAGCGCGGAAGCGTACAGAAAATAATTCGCGTGGCCTTCCCGATGCCGTTCGGGAAGGCCTTTTTATATGGAGTTGAACATGGATGCCAGCCCTTCTTGCAGACGGCCGTCCCCGGAAAAAAGGGACACTCCCGGCGAACTCGCTTTTCAGGTATTCTGCGCCATGATTTTTCTCGGTATGATCGGTCTTGTGTTTTACAACGCCTTTCTGCGTTATGTCTTTGGGTCAAGCTTTGCGCCCAGCGAGGAATGGGCGCGTTTTCTTTTTATCTACATAACTTTTTTCGGCGCGATTGAGGCGTTTTACCGCAAAAAGCACATCGCCGTGGATATGGTGGTCGGTCTTTTTTCCGGCATTCCGCGCAAAACGCTGGAGGTTGCGGCATCATTGCTGACCCTCGGCGTGCTGGCCTTCCTGCTGTGGGGCGGCATAGAACTGCTCGGGCAGACGATGGACACGTACGCCGTCGCCACAAACGTCAATCTGGGCTTCATCAACGGCACACTCCCCCTTATGGCGGCCGCGGCCCTGGTGATACGCGGCAGGGATTTTGTTCTTCTGCTCAAAAAACCGGCAAGCGAATTTGAGAGGGCCGCTGCTCCCACCTTGGAAGAAATACTGGAGAAGGAGTGAGCGATGGAACAGCTTGCCTATTTTTTCGGAAGCCTTTTTCTGTTTCTCTTTATGGGCGTTCCCATCTCCATGGTGCTGGTGCTGTGCGCCATGGTGCTCATGTATACGGCGGGCGCGTGGGATGTGATGACCATCCCCAACAGCATGATGGACGGGGCTGACAATTTTCCGCTCATGGCCATACCCTTTTTTATCTTCGCGGGCGAGATCATGGCGGCCGGAGGGCTGTCAAAGCGCGTCGTGCAGCTCGCGCAGCTCATCATCGGCCGCATAAAGGGCGGGCTTGGCTATGCGGC
The DNA here is from genome assembly GCA_031275465.1 of Desulfovibrio sp. Taxonomy (GTDB): domain Bacteria; phylum Desulfobacterota; class Desulfovibrionia; order Desulfovibrionales; family Desulfovibrionaceae; genus Desulfovibrio. The sequence goes on along the minus strand of JAISOT010000046.1, from coordinate 8,328 downwards.
CATCATGGCGAGCATCATTTTTGCCGGCCTCATGGGCAGTTCGGTTGGCGAAGCCGCCGCGCTGGGCGGCCTGCTTCTGCCGATGATGAAGAACGCCGGCTACGACGAAGGACGCGCCGGCGGCATTATCGCCTCGGGCGCCATTCTTGGGCCGATTATTCCGCCGAGCACAAATTTCATCATCCTGGGCGCCACGGTGAGCCTTTCCGTCACCCGGCTTTTCATGATCGGCCTTTTCCCCGGCCTCATGCTCGGTTTGGGGTTGATGATCGTCTGGTGGTTCATAGTGCGCAGGGATGGCTATACCGAAGTGCTGACCTTTACCCGCAAGGAATGCATCGCCATTCTGAAGGACGCAAGCCCCGCTTTCATGCTGCCTGTCCTGCTGCTGGGCGGCATACGTTTCGGCGTGTTCACGCCGACGGAAGGCGGGGCCTTCGCGGCTGTTTTCGCCATCGTTGTCTGCATGTGCTGGTACAGGGAACTGCCGTTCCGCGAACTGCTGCGCGTTTCCGCGGCCGCCGCGCGCACGACCGCCGTGGTGATGCTCATTGTCGCCACAGCCTCGGCCGTGGGCTATTTTATTACCCTGGCGCAGATCCCCAATCACATAGCATCGCTTTTCTCCTCTTTTATAGATTCGCCGAAGATCCTGCTGACCATTATCATGCTGTTTCTGCTGCTGGCCGGGATGGTGATGGATCTGACCCCCAACGTGCTCATCTTCGCGCCGGTGTTTTATCCCTTGATACAGCAGGCGGGGATAGATCCCTATCACTTCGGCCTGCTTTTCATTCTCAACCTCGGCATAGGCGTCATTACGCCGCCTGTGGGCACGGTTCTTTACGTGGTGTGCGGCATCGGCAACATACAGCTCCCGAATCTGGTGCGCAAAATGCTGCCCTTTATCCTGGTGGAAGTGGTCATTCTTTTTCTGCTCGTGTATTTCCCCAAACTTTCCCTTGTTCCCATGCGCTGGTTGATGTAGGGGCGTATGTCGTACCTCGGCAAAAGCTGTTTCGTGCTTGATCTTGACGGAACGGTATACCTCGGCGACAAGCCCATACAGGGGGCTGTCGCCTTTATTCTCCGGCACTGGGAAGATTGCGAGTTCTATTTTTTGAGTAACAATACTTCCAAAGGACCGGCGACGTATATAAAAAAGCTGAACGGCATGGGCATTCCGGTCGGGAACAGCCGCCTGCTTTCCCCTACCGCGCCTTTGGTAAATCATTTGCGCGATGCCGGCATCCTGAGGATTTATCTTGTCGGAAATGACGACTACAAAGCCGCCCTGCTGGAAGCCATGCCGGAATTGCATATAACTCCTGAAGGAGCGGAAGCCGTTGTTCTGGCCTATGACACGGAACTCACGTACGAAAAATTGAAAACCTCGGCGCTGTTGCTGCAAAAACCGGATGTGGCCTATCTGGCGACCCATCCGGATCTGGTCTGTCCCGATCCCGAAGGGCCGCTTCCGGATGTGGGCAGTTTTATCGCCCTGTATGAAAAAGCCGTCGGGCGGCTGCCCGAGCATATCTTCGGCAAACCGTCTCCCGCTGTGCTTGCGCCGCTGCTTTCGCGCCACCGGAGAGAGGAAATGGTCATGGTGGGCGACAGGCTCAGCACGGATAAAAAACTGGCTGAAAATGCCGGCATTGCCTTTGTGCTTGTTTTGAGCGGCGAGGCAAGGCGGGAAGATCTGGCCAAGGAGCGCGTTATGCCCTGGCGCACGGTAGAGGATCTGGGCAAGCTGTGAAGATGGAAACCGGATGCAAGCGGCAGACGAAACCACCGTTGTCATTATAGGCGGCGGCGCCACAGGCGCCGGCGTGGCGCGCGACCTTGCCATGCGCGGCGTTTCCTGCCTGCTGCTTGAGCAGAGGGATTTGTGCGCCGGCGCGAGTTCCCGCTTTCATGGCCTTCTGCACAGCGGCGCCCGCTATGCCGTGGGAGATCCGGAGGCCGCGCGGGAGTGCGCGCGCGAAAACGCCGTTCTTCGGCGTATCGCGCCGGAATGCATTGAAGAAACAGAAGGTTACTTTGTGGGCCATGCCCTGGATGACCCCGCCTGGGAGGAGTGCTGGGCGCCCGCCTGCGCCGCGTGCGGCATAGCCGCCGCCAGGCTTGACCCCAAGGAGGCCTTGAGGCAGGAACCGGGACTCGCGGCGGACATACGGTCAGTATATCGCGTGCCGGATTCCGCTGTGGACGGTTTTCGCATGGTCTGCCACAATATTGCGGCCGCAAGGCGATATGGCGCGAAAGTGCGGACGTATGCGCGGCTGGCAGGCATAGAGGTCGGGAACGGACGCGTCGGCGGGGTATGGACGCAAGGCCGGGACGGGAAACATTTCATCGCCTGCGAGTATGTTGTCAACGCCGCCGGGGCCTGGGCCGGAGAAGTGGCCCGTCTGGCCGGATTGGACGTCAGCGTATCACCGGATCGCGGCCTTCTGCTTGCCTTCAATCACCGCTTTACCGGGCGGGTGATAAACAGGCTGCGCAAACCCTCGGACGGGGACATTTTTGTGCCGCACGGCACGGTGGTCATCTACGGCACAACATCTGTTCCCGTACAGCGTCCTGATGATGTCCGCGTTGAAACGGATGAGGTTCTGCGCCTTTTGCGCGATGGTGAAATTCTCTTTCCCCGCTTGCGCGACTACCGCCTGCTGCGCGCTTTCGCCGGCACACGTCCCCTGTATACGCCCGACGCCGCGGCGGGCAGAACGGCCACGCGCAACTTTGTCATTCTGGATCACGCGGAAAGCGGGCTTCAGGGCATGGTCACCGTGACCGGCGGCAAATTCACCTCTTTCAGACTGATGGCCGAAAAGACCGCTGACCTGATTTGTTCCGGGCTTGGCCTCAGGGCTTCGTGCCGCACGGCGGATGAGCCGCTTGTCGCCGCGCCGTCGGAACATCTGCTGGAGCGTGCCGGGAGCGTTTTTCCTGTCGGAGGACTCGGCCTTGCGGCGGCGCGGCTTGGCGAAGGGCTGGAAGACGCCGTAGCCCGCGCGGAGCGGGATCCCTGGAAGAAGACGCTGCTTTGCGAGTGCGAGCTGGTTACCTTTGCGGAATTTGAAGCGGCCGCCGCCCAGTCGTCCGGCCTGTCGCTGGGCGATATACGACGGCGCACCCGCATGGGCATGGGCACCTGTCAGGGCAATTTCTGCGCCCTGCGCGCCGGCGCCGCCCTTGCGGAAATCGGGGCTTTTGCCGCGCTTGCGCCGCGGCGGATGCTGGAGGATTTTCTGGAAGAGCGCTGGCACGGCATTCGTCCCCTGCTCTGGGGCAGGCAGTTGAGGGAGGTTGAACTGGAGCGCGGAATTTATTCCGCCTTGCTGAATCTGGAAGGGTATCTGCCGGAAACCCTGCCGGAATGCGCCGCCGGAACCGTCTGTCCTGTCACGCGTTCGGGAGACGGCGGGCGTGACGCGCGTTTTTCCGTTGGACGGGAATACGATGTCATCGTCGTCGGCGCCGGGCTTGCGGGTGTCGCGGCGGCCTTGAGAGCGGCGGACAGAGGCAGGAGTGTTTTGCTGTTGTCCGCCGGCGCGGGAGTAATGACCATCAGCAGCGGCAGCATCGACGTGCTTGGCGTGGCCGGCGGCGAGATTGTTTCCGGCGATCCGTTTGCCCGCCTTGACAGCCTTGAGCCGACGCACCCCTATGCGTTGATAGGGTCGCGGGAAGTTGCCGCGGCTGTGGATTTTATCGCGGCGCGCGCCGCTGAAGCGGGGCTGTCGTTGCGCGTGTCCGCAACGGACGGCGGCAATGTATGGCTGCCGACGGCGGCGGGAACCCTGAAACCGGTCTTTCTGACGTCCCCGGGCATGTCCCCGAAGGGGCTGTATGACGCGGCGGACACGGTTGTCGCCGGTATAAGGGGTATGAAGGATTTTTCGTCCCGGCTGGTGGCCAGGGGCCTTTCGGAAAATCGCCTTTTTGCCGGAAAAACATTCACTCCTGTCACCCTTGACCTGCCACGGCATTTGCGCGGCGGGGGGCGTGACGTGACGGCGCTCGATATTGCCCGTTTTGTGGAGCGGCCCGGGGGAGCGGACTGGCTTTGCAAGGAGCTTTCGTCGTTGCCCGTCCGGAGTCAGGCCCTTTTGCTGCCTTCCATACTCGGCGTGGACGAGGTTGCGCGTATCCATACATCACTGGAGGAGAAATTGGGGTTGCCCGTTGCGGAATGCGTCTGTCCGCCGCCGGCGGTGAGCGGTTTGCGCCTTCAGAACGCTTTGCGGCGCGCTATGGGCAAATCCGGCGTGGCCGCCTTTGACAATGTTACGGTGACGCAGGCTGTTGTGGAAGACCGGCACTGCCGTGGTCTTGTGACGCAACATGGCGGCATTCAACGGATTTTTTCGGCAAAATCTTACATCATCGCCACAGGCGGCTTTTACGGCAAGGGGATATCCACGCAACCGGGTCAGGCTGTTGAGCGGATTTTCAACATCCCAGTGGCGGTTCCTTCACAGCCTGAAAGCTGGTCAAACGAACGTTTTTTCAGCCGCGGGCGGCATGCCTTCGCCTCTCTGGGCGTGGCGGTGAACAGGGACCTGCAGGCGGTGGACGGAGATGGCGCCGTGCTTTTTTCCAACGTGTATTTTGCCGGCAGAACGCTTCGGGGCTATGATTTTGCCGCGGAAAAATCCGGCAGCGGTGTGGCTGTCGCCACCGGCTATGCCGCCGGCGGCAAAGCATGACTAGACGCCATGTTTCATCAATTCAATCCTGACGAATGTACGGCCTGCACTGTCTGCACGGTGCACTGCCCTGTGGCCGCCGCGACTACGCGTTTTCGCGGTCCCAAAATGACCGGTCCGGCCTTTGAGCGCTTCCGTCTGTTCGGTTTGCATGACGATGCCTCCGTGGAATACTGCTCCAACTGTAAAAACTGTGATATTTCCTGCCCCTCGGGGGTTCCGGTTTCCACGTTCAACATGCTGGCCAGAGCCGCGTATTGCAGAAACAAAAAGATACCCCTTCGCGATCTGCTGACGGGTTTTTCCGGCGACATCGGCAGACTTGCGCGCCATGTCCCGGCATTTTTGCTGAATTTCGGCATGAAAAATCCCGTTTCGCGCTTTCTGCTGGACATTGTCGGCCTGGATAGACGCGCCCCGCTTCCTTCCTTTGCCCCGCTGCGGGAGCGCCGCCGCCTTGCCGGCCACCGGCCGCCGGCCGCTACGACCGGAAAAGGCGATACGGTAGCCCTGTTTCCCGGCTGTTTCGTTTCTTATTACGAACCGCGCGTCGGCCTGGACATCATTACCCTGCTGGAAAAGGCGGGCTACGATGTTATTGTGCCGAAAGACTTTGCCTGTTGCGGCCTGCCGCTGCTTTGCGGCGGCCTGATGGAGGCCGCGGGGAAGCGCGCGAGGCGGAATCGCCGTGAGATCATCCGTCTGGCTGAACAAGGCATAGCCGTCATCTCCCCATGTCCGAGCTGCGCGCTTATGGTCGGGCAGGAATATCAGGCTGTTTTCCCTGAAGAAATCATCGGTTCCGGGGCTGCTCCGGTGTATGAGGCGGCCGCTTTTGTGCTTGAGATCGTGGAGCAAGGGCGGCTCGACATCACAGCGGCCCGTTCTGTTGCCGGGCGCCTGGCCTATCACGCGCCCTGTCATTTGCGCGCATTGGGGATGGGGCGGCCGGGATTTGAAATACTGCGGAAAATCTCCGGTGTGCGCATTGAAGATGTGAACGCGGGCTGTTGTGGCCTGGCCGGCAGTTATGGCATGAAAAAAGGGCGGTATGAAATAGGCGCGCAGACCGGTTCGGCGCTCTTTAATGCGATAGGAGAAACCGGCGCGGAACTTTGCGTGAGCGAATGCGGTTCCTGCCGTACCGGCATCACTTACGGCACGGGCCTTCCGGCGGCGCACCCCCTGTCTCTGCTGGCGCGCGCCCTGTAACGCCATCAATGCATGCCAGCGTTGGCGGCGCGGTTGCCGGCGGCGTGAGGCTGCGACAATATGGAGGAGATGTATGAAGAAATTTTGCTTTTTCCTGTGCGGTGTTTTTTTGCTGTGCGCGGCGGGCATGGCGCAGGCCGCGGATGCCAAACCGGGGAAGGAAATGCTCCCGGTCAACAGGTACAAACTGGTAGACACGTTTGAGGTGAAGGGCAGACAAGGCATTGCCGTTGATGACAAATACTACTACGTCAGCGGCAGCAAGGCCCTCTACAAATATGACAAAAAGGGCAATCTCGTGGCTTCCAACGAAAATCCTTTTGAAGGATACGCCATTCCATCCAACCATATAGGCGATATTGACGTCTATAACGGCGAAATTTTCGTCAGCGCCGAATGGTTTGAGGACGGCGTGGGCAAGGATATCCAGATTGCCATTCATGACGCCCAGACCCTCAAGTTCAAGCGCACGTTCAAGTTTGAGCCGGAATCCGGCCAGGAGGAGGTTTCGGGCATCTGCGTGGACCGCGACAAACGTACAGTGTGGATGTCCTGCTGGGCAATCGGCAAGGAAAGCGGTCTTCTGAAAGGCTACAGCGACAGGTATCTTTACGAGTACAGCCTGGACACCGGCAAATTTCTGCGCAAGGTGCATCTGGCTCCTTCTCCGCAATGGATTCAGGGCGTCTACTATTACAAGGGCGCGCTTTATGTGACGGCTGATGACGGCGAGGCGGACGACAACGCGCCGGATCATCTGTACCGCATTGATATCAGTAGTGATGTCAATTACGCGACGGTGGTGATGGAAAAAGCCTTCACCGAAGTCAAACGCCAGGGCGAAATAGAAGGTCTGGCCTTTGACGAGAAGGCGGGAGAGCTGCTGGTGCACTTCAATCGCGGCGCGCGTATCATCCTTGGCATGCCCAGAGGATTTTATCCGGATTATACCAAGGAAATCAGCGAAATCTACCGTTTCAAGGTAAAGCCGATAAAAAGAAAATAACATATTATGATTATTAGATAATTAAAACCGGTAACCCCCCGGCTCTGCCGGGGGACTCACAAAGTTTGACTTTTCGGGAAAAAGAAGAAAGCCCCTTGTCGTGAACCGCTCAAAGTTCAAAGACAGGAGGCTTTCAATGGATGATAGAGTAAGCCTAAACCACACCAGATGGGAATGCAAGTACCAATGTCGTATGGATACCGAATTACCGAAAAAAGGTACTTTTCATCAAGTTGCGGGAGAGGCTTGGCGTTGTTTTCCATGAGTTGGCGGAACAGAAGGAAGGCAAAATATTGGAAGGGTGTTTGTGCCTCGACCATGTGCATATGCTGGTGAGTATCCCGCCCAAATCCTTAGCGGCCACATCTTCAGAAAGGAATCTCCATGTACTCCCATGCATTTCATAATGTCAGCACTGTAAATGATTATATACAAAAATATAATACCATTTCTTATCGACGTTGCCGTCACATATGTTCATAATTTGTTGATATTTAACACGAAAATAGATCAATATCTTGCGTTATCAATAGGAAATGATATAACTGGGACAACCAGATAAAAGGGTCAGCCTTCTTTGATTATCTCAATAATCTTGCTGAATTTGACAATGCGCGGACATATTATTTCAGCCATGATGTACAATCGCAATCTATATTTGACTGGATAATGCAATATAGGTCATGCGCATCATTTTTCGGATTCCCTCTCCCTTTTGACCTGGAAAACGCTCCGTTCACAAAGGAGGAATGGCAACAACTTACAGAGCGCGCAGAATCCATGAGCAGCGGTTTTGCAGAAGGTGACTATATCATGGACCGCATTGATACCTGGTTGCTGGAAAGTTATTCATTACACGGCATATGTGAAGTTGAGAAAGGTGATATTGTTCTCGATTGTGGAACCTATAGCGGCAATACAACACTGTATTTCGCAAATAAAACGGGAAGTACAGGTCACGTGTACGGTTTTGAGCCCCACCCGGAAATATTCACACGGTACAGCAAAAATGTCGCACAGCTCAAAAATTGCACGCAGATACGGGCTGCCATAGCCGCAACCAGTGGGACGGTATGCTTTTCCAATGAAATAACTCCGGGAAGTCATATTGTAAAAAATGGTATTGAAGTGCAGTCCTTGAGCTTGAATGATTTTATATGTTGGAACAAAGTGAATATACCACCAGCTAAAGCTGGTGGCTTCGATAACAGCTAAAGCTGGCGATTGCGGCTGAAGCCACGCACCATGTGCAGTATCATGGAAGCTATCCCTCGCTTTCAACTTTGAAATCTTTATCTTCATGGCCTTGCTGTTCAATATAGGTTTTGATTACATCATCGGTGACATTGCCGCTACTACAGCAAAAATAGCCGCGTGCCCAAAGATGACGCC
>JAISOT010000026.1 GCA_031275465.1 Desulfovibrio sp. | reverse complement strand
ATTGAAAATAGCGTTGGTTCCCCCACCTATGCCGGTAGGGCCTATGATGAAAAGGATTTTCACCAATGTTCCTTATTTCCCGACGCTCACCCTTTTCACTTAATTTTCCTTTTCAATATGTCCCTGCCATGCTTCCGGCGGCACAAACCGCAGCGTCTGCTCCAAGGCCAGATTTTTGGCTTTGGCATTGTGCCACTGCGGGACGTTGGAAGAGATCCCGACCGTATCGGGCGTCAGTTCCGTCAGGGCCAAAGGATGCGCGTCAAAAGCGCGGATGACGGTAGGGATTTTTTCGGGCGCAAAACCCATCAGCGAGGCCAGGGTCAGGTCCAGAGCCGGCAGGTCAAAGCCGGCGGCAATCAGGGAACACTGTTTGGCGACAGGATGAAGCGGGCCATTTTTCTCACCGGCAATGATCGCATCGGCCAAGGCGAAAACTGTTCTTTGCCGGGTTGGCCGCAACACGCCTTCTTTGTCGGCAAAATGGGCAATGCGCGCAAGATCCAAGGTTGTCCGCCAGATGGTGTCATTGCCATACCAACTGCCTTCCCTGAAGGGGTCGTCCGATGATAAGACGGCCCTACTCCAGCATGCGCTTGCAATTTTCCGCATGAAACGCGCACACTTGGTTTGGTTGCCGAGGGCGAAAATATTGTGCCATTCCTCGCAAAAAACCGCATGACTTTTCCAGAGGGAAGAGTTGAGGTATTCGTCGCCACCTTCTTGAGTCGAACCCTTGGTATGATGGGGCAAGCAATCCTTGTGCCCGATAATCCCAATGAAATTTTTGAGGCTTGCCGTCATTCCCGCTTTTTTATGTGTTTTCACTTTGGGCATGTCGATGATGACATCCGCGGCCAGAGCAGAACCTGAAATAAGAAAGCTGTTATTGGCCTCGGTATGATAGCGGCGCATTACTCTGTGGTCGTAATTGGTCACCCGAAAATTTTTGCTCATGCTGCGTTTATCTTTGAGCGCGCTGTACCCATGCATGTCCACAACTGTATATCCGCGTGGATCCCCCGGTCCGCCCACTGTTTCAAGAATTCCATACGCATTGTGAGCGGAACGCACCTGCCTGAAGTCAACATATTCCACAGGCGCGCCCCGGTCGCGGAAGAAGTCTCTGACCGCGTCATGTCCGCTCAGGGCGCACAGCCGGGCATAGTCGCATGATTGTAGCGGCGCGTCGCCAACGATGATCGTCCCTTGGCCCTGAAGCGCTACCCGCACATAATCCAGCACCGCTCTGACCAAGCTCGGATGGGTGATGACGCAGTCCAGGTTGGGGCTGTTGTCCGCCGCATTGAAATGGAGCACCATATTGGGCTTGAGCAACACGGTCATGCCCGGTGTGATGAAAGCGCCCAAAGGATTCCACCCGCTTGTGCCGAAATGCTCCCTGTCCAGCCCCATCCTGTGCAACAGATTGCGGACCATAGCATAGACGCCATTTTTTTCCGAACTCAGATATTCAGCACCCCACGGATATTCGGGATATAATTCACTCGGATGGAAAGGCGTGGTGGAAGGATACATCAATACTTTTCGGTCATGCTCAATGTGAATCATGCTTTTCCCTCCGGGCAAGCAACAGTTGTTCAAAATCTTCGGCCTGGGCCGTGCCGGGCCAGATGGGGTCGTCAACAAAGCGCAAGACGCCCGTATATGGTTCACCGTCCAGGCGCCAGTATCCATGGCAGGCCTGTACCATCCAGGCGACATAGGTATAGCTTATTTCCGCAAGGACATGCCTGGCGCCGTCATACAGCCCGTCAATGGCCACGCTTTGCGTGCCCAGTTTTTTTGCAGTGTCAAAGGCAAGATGCACAAATCCCGGATCAATCTTGCTCTGATCCACACAGAAATTGCCGCTCCCGCTCGCGCGGAAGTCATCCGGCCTGTTAAATCTCCGATAGACGAAACAGCGCTCGCCGATGACCGTCGCGCGGGTGTCATAACCGTTATCCGGTAAAAATTGCTGAAATAAGATATACCCTTTGTGAAAATCGTAGTAATACGCTCCCGGATCGGGCGCGTAGCCGGTTTGCCAAACGTGCGCGCAATGTTTGATAATTTTTTTGGCTTTGTTGCCTTTTTCCAGAGAGAACAGACCTTGTTCAAACAGGCGATGTACCCAGTACCGCGCTTCTTTGCAGTCTTCAATCTTGAGAACATTGACCGACCCTGCGCCGGTGGGCAGCTTGAGCACCATTGGAAAAGGGGCCGCCGTTTCCAACCAGTCCAGAGCCTTGTCCCTGTCAAACCAGATCCAGGTTTTGGGGCGTGGAACGCCCGCGGCCTCAAAAAGAAACTCCTGAGCCGCTTTGTCGTCGAAATGGCGGCAGGTCGCCTGGCTGGGGAAGACCGGTCTACCCAGTTGATATTCCACGACGGGCAGCAGCCTTTTAGCGATATGGCCGTCTCCGCCGTAATGGCGCCAACGCCACATAAATCCATCGCATCCTCTAATCCGTTCCACAATATCGGGCGAGCGCACGTCAACGATTTTAACTTGGTGTCCGCGATCCGCAAAATATTCAATCCAGTGTCGGGAATAACAATTCATCTTGTCGGGCGAGCCATAGTCCTGCCATTGTTCCGGTTGTATGGCGACAACCAAGGCGTCTCGCCTCCGTGCGCTGGGCCGTTGTGTCCCTTCGGCCTTTTCCGGAGCGAAAAGCCGGTGATAATAAGCACGCAGGGCTTTGTCCATAACCGTAAAGGAATACAGCGCCTTTATTCTCCGCATACCCGCGTCTGCCATTTCTTGCGCAACGGCTTTGTCGGTCATGAGACGAGCAAGATGCTCGCAGAGTGTGGTCGCCGCCGTATTAACTTGGCAGACAATCCCTGTTTCGCCGTTTTTGACGATTTCAGCTGCATCTCCGGCATCCGTACAGACCACGGGGCACCCGCAAGCCTGCGCCTCCTGCAATACATTTGGGAAGCCCTCTTTGCCTGATGTGAACAGCATGGCGTCAGCAGCACGCAAAAGATCTGGTATGTCTTCTCGTCGCCCGAGCAACGTCACGAACTTCTTCAGCCCATTGGCGGAAATATACTGTTCCATCTCTTCACGCATCGTGCCTTCGCCCGCGACAAGCACACGCAATGCGGGAAGCCGGCGGTGCAGCAGTCCGGCTGTTTCCAGAAACAACAACGGTCGTTTTTCGTGGCCAAGCCGAAAAACTCCGAGCAGGACCGGAACATTTGCGGGGATTCCCAGTTTTGCGCGCGTTTCAGATATCGGTGCCGCTTTGATGTCCGTATCCGTGCCGTTGTGGACAACGTGCATGTCGCTCACGGGCAGTCCCAACCAGTCAGCATAATCCTCGGCTCCTGCCTTGGAATTGAAAAGCAGACTGACCCGCTCGTGTTTTGCCAGAAGAGAAAACTGTTCATGCAGCCAGACTGCGGAGGGTGTATGGGGGAAATGCCGAAGGCTGACGCTACGCACGTTCATGATTATCCGGGGAACACCGGCCAGAAGGCCTCCCCAGACACCTTGGATATTGCACAATTCCAGCCAAGTATGCATGATATCCGGTTGAGTCCGCTCCAAGAACAACATCAACGAGAGTACATCATAACGAATATCCGGAGGTAGGCAGCGAAACAATATTTCGGCATCGTCAAGGCTGAAACCGTCAATCAAGCTTTTGGCCTGTTTCCAATGCGGCAGTACAGCGTGCTTCACTCCCTTCTCAAGCGCGAGAGGAAGATAATGGTGATCAAATTTGGATTCGAGATGGTGGGTTACTATCCAGACCTCATGCCCTTGAGCGACTTGGGAGGCGGCAGCATACGCGCATTGACGCTCCGCTCCGCCTGGGCCTAACGTCCCTATATAATGCACAATGGTCATTTTCGCGTCATCCGGCATCGCTCCCTTTCCCCATCGCGGTGGCCTGGAGACGGGGCAAGCGGAAAAAGCCAATTCGGGATCAGGAGTGTAGACATAATTAACTGACATCTTTGCCAGAAATGCACTTTGCCTGGGACGCGGAGTAAAAAAACAACGCTGGATTTTTTGCACGGATTTCGTGAATGGGCGAATGACGGCGTTGCAGCAGCGATACGGTAACTTAAACGTATGACGCAGAAAAAATTCTGTATCACACTCGGCAACGGCTCTGTGCAGGCGCGCATAATAGTAAGAAATATTTTTCATAACAGTTCATATTCTCCCGGATACCTGTCCGTTATCATAGAATTGCGTGATGGCCTCCGTGACGGCGCGGATGTCCTCTTCCGCCATGCCCACATGCAGCGGCAGGCGCAGCAGGCATTCAAACGCGCGGTCTGTATGCTCCATGCTTCCGCAAAATTTTCCCAGCCTACGCCCTGCTGGTGACGAATGCAGTGGCACATAGTGGAAAAAAGATAAAATACGGCGTTCCCTCAAAAAGGCGGACAGAGCCACACGCTCTTGCAGGCTCTTTGTCAAAATCCAGAAAATATGGCCGTTGCCGCCCGGATGCGCCGCCCTGTCAAACAGAGTAATTTTCCCCGCCGCGTGCAGGGGATGCAGGAGACGATGATATGCTTCGCACACGCGCAAGCGATCTTTGGTGATATGCTCGGCGTCTTCCAACTGGGCAAGAAGAAACGCGGCGTTTAGCTCGCTCGGCAGATAGGACGAACCGATGTCCACCCAAGTGTATTTATCCACCTGTCCCCGCAAGAAAGCGGTGCGGTTGGTGCCTTTTTCGCGTAACACCAGAGCCCTGCCGACATATTGAAGATCGTTGATCAAGAGCGCTCCCCCTTCGCCGCACTGGATATTTTTACTTTCGTGAAAGCTCAGACACACGAGATGGCCGATGCGCCCAATGGGAATATCCTTGTAACGGGAACATAGCGCTTGCGCGGCGTCTTCCACAATGACGAGTCCATATTCCACACCGATATCCATAATGGCATCCATATCGCAGGGAAAACCCGCGTAATGCACTGGCACGACAACCCTGGTTCTGGGCGTTACAGCCTTGCGTATGGCATCTGGAGATATATTCATGGTGTCCGGATCAATATCGACAAAGACAGGTATGCCCCCTCGCAATGCAAAGGCGTTCGCCGTACTTGAAAAGGTAAAGGAGGGCATGATGATTTCATCGCCGGCCTGTATATCCAGAAGCAGAGCGGCCATTTCCAGAGCGCCCGTGCAGGAATGCGTCAAAAGCGCTTCGCCGCAGCCGGTATGCAGTTTCAGCCACGCGCGGCAGCGCTCGGTGAAACTTCCATCGCCGGAAAGCCGGCGCGCCTCCATGGCTTCAGCCATGTAGCGCTGTTCGCTGCCGGTGTAATAGAGCGTATTGCGGGGGATTATGTCCGGTTGCATAAGTGAGACCTCCAAGGCTTTTATGGGCCTGTGAATTTTTTCAAAATAGCGCGCGCCAAGCGTCCGGAGATTGCTTTTATTCCCTCGTTGAGCAACGTTTCATGCTCCTGCCTTAGGAAAACATGTGCCGTATGCTCTTTTTCGTCGTATTCCCCGCAGAGGATAAGCGTTTGAAAGAGCGACGTCTCTTGCCGCAAAGCGGGCGGCCGCCGGAGGCTTGCCACGACACGGAGGGCCACGCTGCCGAGAGAGAAATGCTTTTCAGCGAAACTACGGGCTCGTAAAGCAATCTCATCGCGCAACGCGGGGTTGGACGCGAGTTTCTCCAGCCAAGCGCACACATCCTCCGCATTGTCCGCATGGCAGATCGGCAGGGGAATGGGCCAGTTCCACGCTTTGTATTCCGGCGCCGTTGCGATTACTGGCCGGCCCAAGCTCATGGAATCGATCACTACCATGCCGATGTGGGATTTTCCGATCTCAGCCCCCACCACGTCTGCGTCCCGCAAAGCCTCCTGAAATTCCTTCTGACTCAATTCGTCACTCCAACGCACGAATGCGGACAAGCCCAACTCGTCCACCAATTCCTCTGTCTGCCGAACATGGTCGCCTTTTCTGAACAACGTCAATTCAGCCTTCCCGCCTTGCCGGATAAAATCTGCGAAACCGCGCAAAAAGATGTCGCTCCCCTTGTAGTCCAGTTCTGTCCTGTAGGGCTTGGCCGTTCTATCCCAAGTCAAACGCGCCCCCAAAATAATTCGCAGGCAGTTGCCAGCCCGGGGTGGGCAAAAAGTCAGCTCATCCGTTTCCGTCAGGAGAAGGCTGTGTTGTCGTTCCGGGGATGCCCCCAAGCTCACGAGAACTTCATCAGCCTGCGGAAAACATCCGCGCGGAAAAAATGAGTAGCCTTCGGCCTGACGGATAGCGCTGCGTTGGCGCAAGCAAAATTCAACCCAGTTTCGGACGTAGGCGCGATTGGGATAATGTTCCAGCACAGAAGCGTCAGGCGGACGGGTTTCATTCTTAAGCTCGTGAGGATCGGCGAAAACCATCAGGTCGGTTCCTGTCAGCAGACAGAAATACGGGCGCGTTTCAGTCGCCCCCAAGCTCACCGCATCGTAGTTCAAAACAAGGGCGTCAGCAGCGGCCGATTCCCGGCGAACCGCCTCCATCATGGCTGGCGATGACCAGAGCGCATCGCCCAAGCCCCTCCAGTCATGTATCCATTCCGGGTATGTATCGGCATACGCGGAATAGCGATTTTCCGGAGCGTTGAGCATGCCGGACATGGTCAGATGCAGATGCGCGTCAAAGGCGAGGCCGCGCAAACCGCGGACAAGGGCCAGAGGGTAGTTGTTCGCGTTGCCGATAATGTCTATTCTGGCCCCGTCAGCGAGCCTTGCCGGACTTGTCTGTTTTTTGGTCATAACGGCCTCTTGAGACGTTTGTGCCTGTCCATCCGAGGTTATGGAGCTCCCGATTCCGGCTCAATAACAAAGGCTCTGTCCGGTACCGCGCTCTTCAGATATTTTTTTGCCTCGCCGCCCATGGAAAACAAAAGGTCAAGCACGGTCACATCGGGAACAAAAGAACCGTGCGGCTGGGGGTATGGCGGGTAGTCATAACTTTTGAATTCCAGAGCGATATTCGCTTTGCGAAACAGATCATATTCCAGGTACGAGGCCGCCGATGGACCGGAAAGATACGTTGTCGCCCCAAGTTGGGTCAGCAATTCAATGAGCCTTTCGGTGCGCTGGCCTGTCAGCTTGAACTCGGATGCCGTCCGGAGGGGCGTGTTGATGTCCAGGCAGGACATCAACCAACGGATAAGCGCCTGATTCAGCGTTGAGATGGTCAAATATCCTTCTTCCAGAATCTCCCTGTACCTAGGAAAATACTTCGTAAAATATGGCATTTTCCCATAGGCATGCTCCATGGCGCGCAGATGCTTCACTTGCCATTTTTGGTTATAATCAATGCGTGTGTCGTCTATGCGTTGCGCGGCATATTTGTATTGCACGGGAACCGTAAGCCATTTCACTCCATTTTTGGTTTTTATCCTGTTTCGATTGCGCCAATCCCGTTTTGTATATTGAATGTTATCGAGAAAGACGAACACTTCAACGGAGTTGATGAAATCAAAATACCCTCTCCAGGGAATATAATTTGACTGGATGATGCCGACGCGCATAGCTGCTACACTTCGTTGGGAATTTGCTGCCTGCTCGCTGCTGTCATGTCCGCCACCATGTCCGCATAGCTACGGCCTTCGTGCGGCCAGCGCGTCTGCGCCCAGTCAGGGCAATCCCGGCAAAGCGGGTTATTCTCGAAGCAATTTTCCAGGTGTTGCGCGCGCAGTTTTTGCATGAATGCGCCCTGCCAGGCGTCTTTAATACTTATGTCCGCAAAGTCCGCAAAGTCCGCAAGATAACTCCAGTTCGCCGGACAAAAGCCAATCAAGCCGCCAGAACCCACGGAAAGACGCTCCCAGGGGTAGAGGCAGGGCCGTCGGGAAAGCCGGGAGATCGCATTCTCCAGTTGCGCCACGACATCCTTCTTACCTCCCGCCTGCGAATGCAGACGGCGGATTATCACGTCATCCGCGCCCTGATCGAGCCAGAATTGACGGAAGTCGTCCGCTTCGCCTTGGTTGAGCGGTTGCTCGATAAAGGTGGTGACGATTTTTGTCCCGCTCTGCCGCCGATTCCGCGCTGCAAGAAAAGCCATTGTATTCTTGTAGGTCCTTTCGCGGTCTCCCCCCCGGCGCACGGCCTTGTAAGCTTCCGGGGAAAAGGCGTCGATGCTGACGTCCACAATATCCACACCGGTATCCAAAAGATGTTCAACGGCATCGACCGAAAGGAGTGTGCCGTTCGTCGTCAGGGTCACAACCGTTCCCGAATCACGCTTGGCCTTGATGAGAAAAGAAAAAATTTCCGGATGCAGGAGCGGCTCGCCCATAGCGGTATAGCGCAGATAACGGACTTGCCCCTTGCCGTCGCGCGCGGACTCCTCCACCAGCTTGTCGTGGATGGCCGTACTCATGTGACGGGCCGCATACTTCGGGTGCTTGACGAATTCCGCGTGCAGGCAGTGGGCGCACGCAAGATTGCAACATTCCGTCACGTCAATGACGATTTGCGAAGGGAACGCCTCGGGCAGACGTTCGGAGAAACCATATGCCGGGTTATTGTTTTTCATCACTTTTGCTCCGCTCGTTCACGCCATTGTTCAGATTTTCTCTTTTTTCCCGCGCTGGAAGCACCTCGTAAACAAAAGAATGTTGTAAGTTGACCAGCGAGGCGTGCTGGATGAACGGCAGCATTGCGATGCGAAAGGCCAAGGCGTCATGGAGGGCGTCGTGGGAAACTACATCCGGCGCCAATGTGCCGACGAGAACCGAAAGGAAATAGTCGCCGTTGGTCAGCCAGAGGGTGATCTTCAACTCCGCCCGCATGATTTCGCCTTTGCGGACAGCCGGAAGGCGTATGCCCTGGGCATTGCTGTCCACAGCGAACACGGTGCGCCCTGTGGGAAGATTGATGGTGAAACCGAAAGACAAGGTAAGATTTTCAGGAATATCCTCGTGAAAATAGATTTTCGCGTGCAGGAGATACTTGTCGCCGCTGGTAAGATATGTGGTCCGCCGACCAGTCTCCGAGAGGATTGCGATATCCACAATTTCGGCTTTTTCCCTTTTCCCTGTCCGGGTCGCCTGCTCCTCCAACTGAAGCGGCGGCGTATCCCGCAGGGCAATGCCGTTGGGAGCGCGAGGCAAGCTGTTTTGTTCCGCTTGCGCCGGCTCGGATGGATTCTCCGGTTTCGGCGGTATATCTTCGCTGCCTGCGCTGTCGCTGTATAGGAGATCATAATATTTCTTCGTTACGGTCTGCGGTGTGTCTTCCATCAGAATTCTGCCGTGCTCAAGCAGTATGGCTTGATCGCAGAAACTGGTGACCACCGTATCGGAATGAGAAACAAACAAGATGGTCTTGCCGTTATCCCGCAGCCGCTGCATCCGTGCAAAGCATTTGCGTTGAAATTTTGCATCGCCAACGCCCAAGGCCTCGTCCACAATCAAGAGATCGGGAGCCACGCTGACGGCGGTGGCGAAAGTCAGGCGGGCCTGCATGCCCGAGGAGTAGGTTTTGAAGGGTTGGTCAATAAAAAGTCGTATCTCGCTGAAGTCGATTATTGATTCCATTTTGGTATGGATTTCATCAAGGGTCATGCCAAGGCAAAGCCCGCCGCTGACGATGTTTTCCCGCCCGGTATATTCGGGGTTAAATCCGGATCCCAACTCCAGAATGGCGGAGATTTTTCCGCGTACCTCCACGATGCCCTCAGTTTTATCCAGAGTGCCGGCCAAAATCCGGAGCAAAGTGCTTTTCCCCGCGCCGTTGCGGCCCATGATCCCTATAACCGTGCCGCGCGGCATCCGAAAGGAAATGTCGCGCAAAGCCCAAAAATCTCTGTGGCGCTGCTTTCCCGTCAGGAATTCTTTCAGCATATCTTTGGGAGAAGAATACACCTTGAAGCACTTGGAAAGATTTTTTACCCTTATGGCATAGTCGATGTTGCTCATAGAACGTTCCCGAACATGCCTTTAAGAGCGATGAAGGTTCGCGCGCCAGCGGCAAAAAGAAATATGCTGAAGACTGGGAAAATGATCCAGGAAAGGGGCGAGGTAATAGTTCCCCAGTAGAGCGCATCGTGCCAGCATTCAACCATATGCAACAAGGGATTGAGCATTAATATGGATCGTACCCATTCGGGTACCATTTGAATGGTGTAAAAAATAGGCAGAGAGTACATGAGCAGAAAACAGAGTAACTGTACAATATCCTTTATATCTCGAAAAAATGGCGCAATGGCGGAAAATAGCAGAGCAATGCCCAAGCTGCCGACAAGCTGCACCGCTATCAGCCAAGGGAGAAAAAAAACGGTTGCATGAGGCGGTCCGTACAGAATAATGCCGAAGATAAAATAGATTCCGAGCGATACACATTGGGTAAGAAAGGCGGAGAACAGCATTTTTGCGGGGAGCACCTCAAGGGGAAAGATGACTTGCTTGACCAAGTTGCCGCTGGAAGTAATAGCCGCGATGGAGCGTGACATGATCTCCTGCAGGCTGATCCAGGGCACCAGTCCCGCCAGAAGATACATGACATATCCACCCCAGCCTCCTATCACCTCGGAGCCTTCCGGCATGCGCATGCGCAGAACAAAAGCAAACAAAAAAAGGAACACGAGCATGGTCAATACAGGGTGAATAAAGGCCCAGAGCATGCCAAGCATCTGCCCCGCGTATCTGTCCGCAATGTCTTGTTTTCCGGTTTCCCTCAAAAGTATCCTATGGCGTATCAGGGTGTTATAAACTGACAGCATAGCCTTGAGGTAGGCCGGGAGAGAGAAATAAGAACGAGCCGTTGCCACAATTACAGCCGCCAGTAAGTTGTGTGTGTCAAGTGCAGCAATTTGATTTCCGTGGCATGTGCTTTTGACCAAAAACTCTGGCAGGGCCTTGCGAGCGGGACGCATTGCTCCGTTCCCACGCTGCTATATCCACGTGCACATGGCCTTCATGTGCAACGGCCAGAATGGCCGCATCCGGATCTCGCATGGCCGGAATTCTGACAGTGTGCGACCGGATTTTCAAAAACGCTCTCCTGCAATTGCAACCTGTGTTTCATGCGCAACAAGAGTGAGATGAATATGTTTCAGGATGTACGCGGCTTCCTCAATATCCGGCTCGGCCCAACGGGCGTTGGGAACATTCGCAAAGAAGCCGCCGGCCCCGTTGGCGGGAATCAAGGTGTACGGCGCGGCAAAGACGCG
The DNA here is from genome assembly GCA_031275465.1 of Desulfovibrio sp. GTDB lineage: Bacteria > Desulfobacterota > Desulfovibrionia > Desulfovibrionales > Desulfovibrionaceae > Desulfovibrio. The sequence continues at coordinate 6,101 of JAISOT010000026.1, read as the reverse complement.
TTCACCCCGCATGAAATCCATATTGCCCGACCAGCCCGTGGCCACCACATAGAGGTTGCGCAGCATGGCTTCTCGAATGGTCAGGCCAAACCCTTCCGAACGGTGCAGGGAGAGGTAGACGTCGTGCTCCAGAAACAGGCGATCCAGAGCCGCGTCATCCATCCAGCCGGCGATGAGGCGTATATGCGGATGCGGCGCGGTCAGGGCTTGCAAGGACTCCCACTCGGCCGCATTGGCCTCGGGCTGGCTGACCTTGATGGTCAGGTGGGCTTCTTCGGGTGTAAAGGCCCGCAAAAACGCGGCGACGGCAGCCTGAGGATTTTTGCGGGAACAAAGTGAAGCCATGTCGAAAACAAACAGGCAACGCAGCGTGCCGTCATGCGCGAACACCTCTTTCACCACGCCCGGTTCAGGCACGACATGCGGGCGCACGGTCACATTCTTTTCCGTATTGCGGGCCACGGCCACCTGGGTGAAGGTGCTCGGCACCTCGACGGCGTCAACGAAACGCAGGGCGAATTTCCATAAAGCGGGTATGTCCTCAAGCTCCCAGGCCCAATAGGCGATGACATGCTTGCGCCGGAAAAATTTCCGGCGCAGGTGGCAGAGCAGCCAGAGAAACTGCGGCGGGTTGAGATGGATGATCACCGTTCCGGCGCCCGCATCGTCCCGAATATCGGAAAGACCGCGCACGGAGCCGTCCGTAATGGGATTCTTGACGGTTTGCAGCATTTCCCGCGTGGTATCCACGCAGACGCAATGCCGGTGTTTCTCGCGCACCTGGACGGCATAGAGTTGCGCCGAACGCGAAATCCCTCCGCCCGCCTGAAAGTTGCCGATCACATAGACTGGCGCATCCTCCACGGGCCGCACCTGCCGGCGGTTGCCCACAAAAAGCATGCACATGCATTTGAGGGGCAATTCGCGCGCAGAAGCCGGCAAGGCTTTCCACACTTTTTTCAGGCATTGCCGCGCACTATCGCCGAGATTGCGAGAAAGGCTAACAACCATTGCGCCCTCTCATGATAGTATATTTGTGTATTGTTTTATTGAGAAAAGACGATGTCGAGGGAAAGGCGGAAGAACTCGTTTTTCGTCCTTTACGACACAGTGCAAAAAAAGAGCCGGAAAACACGAAAAAGGCCATGTCTTACTGTTAAGACATGGCCAAAAATAAATACTGAAAGGAGTTTTATAAAAAGTGCTATGTAGAGTTAGAGAGAGAGAGAGAGAGAGAGAGAGAGAGAGAGAGAGAGAGAGAGAGAGAGAGAGAGAGCAAAAAGCGGGCCAAAATCGTTGGTCCCGGCCCGCGCCGCCTTCATTTCCTGAAGATATTTTTTCGCCGCTTCCTTCATGCCCTTACTCTTTATCCTCATTTCCATTTCCGGATCAAACCCGTGCTTATGCTTGATCGGGAAAGGGAATGACTGGGCGCGAGCCCAAGAAGACATCAAAAGCACAATCCCAAAAGCGAGTTTCGGAAAATAGCAAGCCGTTTGAAAAAAAGCAGTCCCTTTTTTTTCAAAACGCCTCTTCCCTCTGTCCCGCAAGGGGAAAGGGCTGAACTCAGGAATCCGTGGCGGCGGCGGGATCCGGCTGTTTCTCCGGCTGCTCCGCGGGAATGGCCTTGGGAGCGGGCGGAGTTTCCCCGGGCTTGCGGATAAATTCGATGACCGCCAGGGGCGCGGCATCCCCGCGCCGCGGCAGGGCCAGCTTCACGACCCGCGTATACCCTCCTCCGCCGCCGGCAAAGGAGGGGCCGATTTCCGTAAAAAGCCGGGAGACCAGCTTGTGCTCGCCCAGAAAACGGTAGGCCACGCGCCGGGCGTGCAGATCGTCCTTCAGGGCCAGGGTCACCAGAGGCTCCACCACGCCGCGCAGATCCTTGGCTTTGGCCAGGGTGGTGGTAATGCGGCCATGGATGAGAAGCGCCTTGGCGAGATTGCGCAACAGGGCTTTCCGGTGGGAAGGAGTTCTGCCGAGCTTGCGGCCGGATTTTCTATGCCTCATGTTGCTGCTTCCTCTTCCATTCCTGATATTTCTTGTCAAACCCTTCGATCTTCATGCCGAAATCCAGATTCATTTCCGCCAGGACCCGCCGGATTTCATCCAGGGATTTCTTGCCAAAATTCTTGGTTTTAAGCATCTCCGCTTCCTGGCGCTGCACAATTTCCCCCACCAGGGCAATGTTGGCGCTCTTGAGGCAGTTGGTGGCGCGCACGGAAAGCTCCAGCTCGTCAATGGACTTGAACAGGTTCTCATTCAAATCGCTGCCGCCGGAAGCGCCGCCCTGGGACTCCCCGGCCACGCAGTCGTCAAAATTGATGAAGACGGAGAGCTGATCCTTCAGGATTTTGGCGCTGTAGGCAATCGCGTCCTCGGGCGTGACGGAGCCGTCCGTCCAGACCTCCAGAATCAGGCGGTCATAGTTGGTCATCTGTCCCACGCGGGCCTGTTCCACGACAAAGGCAACCTTCCGCACCGGTGAATAGCTGGCGTCTATGGCGATAAGGCCAATCTCGTCCCCGATGCCCTCATGCATGTCCGCCAGGACGTAGCCTTTGCCCACGCGCACTTCCAGCTCCATTTCCACCTCAAGGTCTTCCGTGACGGTGAAAAGATGCTGCTCCGGGTTCAGGATGCGGACATGCTGCGTGGTGGCGACGGCCGAGGCCGTGACCGGACCCTTGGCCTTCACCCGCAGGTAAAGCCGCTGCGGTTCATAGGTCTCCACAGCCAGACGGATCTGCTTGAGATTGAGGACAATGTCGGTGACGTCTTCCAGAACCCCGGCTATGGTTGTGAACTCATGCTGCACGCCGGCAATCTTCACGGAAATGATGGCCGCCCCCTGAAGCGAGGACAAAAGAACCCGGCGCAGGGCATTGCCTATGGTGGTGCCGTAGCCGCGTTCCAGGGGTTCGCAAACGAACCGGCCGTAGAGAGGATCGGACGGCTCACTGCTCCGGACGACCTGTTCGGGACGCACCAGTTCGGACCAGTTCCGGGAATTTATCAGCCTGTCGCCTTGCTTGAAAATCATGCTTTTCCCCGTGGGTTGCCCATTATTTGGAATACAGTTCGACAATCAGATCCTCATTGATGGGAGTCTGAATGTCCTCGCGCTGGGGCAGGGCCTTGACAAGCCCGCGGAAGGCGGCGGCATCCGCCTCCAGCCAGGCCGGAGAACCCCGACGGGCGATGGCCTGTTCCGCTTCGGCCAGCACAGGCACCTTCCGTTTCTTTTCCGGAACCTCAATGGCGTCTCCCACGCGCACCAGAAGAGAGGGGATCGTCACCTTGCGGCCGTTCAGAGTAAAAAGACCGTGGCGAACCAGTTGCCGGGCCTGCTGCCGGGAATGGGCAAAGCCCAGGCGATAGACCACATTGTCCAGACGGCGCTCCAAAATGGAAAGCAGGTTGTGTCCCGTAATGCCCCTGGCCATGTCCGCCTTGAGGAAATAGTTGCGGAACTGGGCTTCCAGCACGCCGTAGATGCGGCGGACCTTCTGCTTTTCCCGCAACTGCAGGGCATAGTCGGAGACCTTTTTACGGGCCCGTCCGTGCTGGCCGGGGGCATAGGGGCGCTGGTCAAAGGAGCATTTCTCGGAAAGACAGCGGTTTCCCTTGATCATCAGCTTGCTGCCTTCGCGGCGGCACAGGCGGCACTTGGAATCATTGTACTTGGCCACTACACACCTCTCTGGCCTTAGACGCGGCGCCGTTTGGGAGGACGGCAGCCGTTATGGGGAATGGGAGTGATGTCCCGGATAAAGGCGACCTTGAAACCGGCATTGTTGATGGCCCGCATGGCTGATTCACGGCCGGAGCCCGGGCCCACCACATAAATGCCCACAGTGCGCATGCCGTTGTCCATGGCCTTGCGCGCGGCCTGCTCCGCCGCCACCTGGGCGGCAAAGGGCGTGGACTTGCGCGAACCCTTGAAGCCCGCCTGCCCCGCGCTGGCCCAACTGACGGCATTGCCGCGCGTATCCGTAAAGGTGATGATGGTATTGTTGAATGAGGCCTGAATGTGCGCAAGCCCCACCGGCACATTCTTCTTTTCCTTCTTTTTGACCGTACGCTTGGCTTTGGCCATGACACTCTCTCAATACGCTTGCATGACAACGGAAAAGAAAGGGCAGCCGGATCTCCGGCCTGCCCTTCCCGCCTATTTTTTCCTGGGCGCGGCCCCGCGGCGGGGCCCCTTGCGGGTGCGCGCGTTGGTATGGGTGCGCTGCCCGCGGCAGGGAAGCCCCTTGCGGTGGCGCAGGCCGCGATAGCAGCCGATATCCATCAGCCGCTTGATGCTGCCCCCCACCTCACGGCGCAGATCCCCCTCCACCTTGTGGCCTTGCTCAAGTTCCTTACGGATTCCGTTAATTTCCTCGGCGGAAAGATCGTCTATGCCGCGCGCCCAATCCACCCCGGCGGCATCAAGAATCTTCAGCGCCGAAGAGCGCCCGATGCCGTAAATGTACGTCAGGGCGATATCCGCGCGCTTGCCCCTGGGCAAATCCACACCTGCGATTCTGGCCACGTGAAGCTCCTTCCCTGTTCCTAGAGCATGTTACGCCTGAGATTGCCGCTTGACGGCGAAGCGCCTTCGCCCCGCGGCAATCCCCCGGCAAGGGTTTGCAGGCAAATCCCTGCGGAGCGAATGATACCTTTCAAGGGGAATTCCCCCTAGCCCTGGCGTTGTTTATGCCGGGGGTTTTCGCAAATCACCCGCAAAATGCCGTGGCGACGGATCACCTTGCATTTGGGACAAATCTTCTTTACCGAGGGCCTGACTTTCATGGCTAACTCCAAGGGTCTGCACCCGCCTGCGGGCGGAGCCGGAACAGGAATATTTAGTCCCGGCCCAATGCCCTGTCAACTGAAATTTCCCCGCCTCCCCCGGCGCGGGAGGGGGCGTCCTTCCTCCCGCCAGCCGGCGAAGCGGCGGAGGAAAGGCTCAAAATATCCGGACCGTTCGGGGCTATGGCCACACTATGCTCGAAGTGGGCCGCCAGCTTGCGATCCCGGGTCACAGCCGTCCAGTTGTCCGCCAGGATGTCCACCTCATGGGTGCCCAGGGCCAGCATGGGTTCAATGGCCAGGATCATGCCGGTCTTGAGGGGCAGGGAAAGCGGAATCCCGGGAACAAAATTGGGAATCTCCGGTTTCTCGTGCATGCTCCTGCCGATGCCGTGGCCCACAAAGCGGCGGATGACGGCGTACCCGTGCGCCTCGGCATGCGTCTGCACGGCGGCGGAAATATCCCTGAGGGTGTTTCCCGGCACAGCCGCCGCCACACCGCGCAGCAGGCATTCCTCCGTCACCCGCAGAAGTCCGGCGGCCTCTTCCGAGACAGCGCCCACCCCCAGGGTTCTGGCCGAATCACTGAAAAACCCTTCATAGATCACGCCCATGTCAAAACTGACGATATCCCCCTCCCGGAGGAAACGGGAGGCCGAGGGAAAGCCGTGCACCACCTCTTCGTTCACGGAGCAACAAAGGGCATAAGGAAATCCGTTATAGCCCTGAAAGGCCGGCCGTACCCCGTAAAAGCGGCACATCTCCTGGGCGATTTCCTCAAAACGCATGGTGGGAACCCCCGGCGCCACCTCTTTGCCCATGGCGTCCAGGATAAGGGCCCCGATGCGGTTGGCCTCCCTCATGAAAGCGATTTCATGCTCGTTTTTCAGGTACACGCCGCGAAATTTTTTCACTACTGGTACCGGCCCCTGATCCGGGTTTTCCCCAAAAGCCCCTCATACTGCCGGGAAATCATGTAGGAATTGACCTGACCCATGAAATCCATGGCCACCCCGACAACAATCAGAACGCTGGTTCCGCCGAAGTAAAAGGGAATGTTGAAATACACGGTCAGAAACTGGGGCAGGAGGCAGACCGTGGAAATATACAGGGCGCCCCACAGGGTGATGCGGGTCAGGACCGTATCAATATATTCCCTGGTTTTGTCGCCGGGCCGGATGCCGGGGACGAAGCCGCCCTGCTTCTTCAGATTTTCCGCGATGTCCTGGGGATCAAAAATGATGGCCGTGTAAAAATAGCAGAAAAAAATGATCAGGACGACATAGAGCAGATTGTACAGC
>JAISOT010000178.1 GCA_031275465.1 Desulfovibrio sp. | reverse complement strand
CAGGGAGTCCATGCCGCCTTTTTTGAAGAATACCGCGGCGGTGAACATGATGGCCGCCGTTTCCCCGGCCGCCCGCGAAAGCCCCAGGATAGCCCCTGTCAGCATGCCCGGCAGCGCGGCGGGCAGCGCCACGCGCGCGATGGTCTGGCTTTGTGTGGCGCCGAGCGCGAGGGAGGCTTCCCGCAATTCCGCCGGCACCTGCCGCAGGGCCTCTTCCGCGGTGCCTATGATGATCGGCAGCGTCAGCACCGACAACGTCAGGATGCCGGATAAAAGCGATACGTTGAAACCGCAGCTTATGACAAAAAAACTCAGGCCGAAAAGCCCGAATACAATGGAGGGAACGCCCGCGAGATTGTTCACGCCAAGGCGGATGTAGCGGGCAAAAACGGTATGCCCCGCATATTCGTGCAAATACACGGCCGACGCGACTCCAAGGGGGAAGGACACGCCAAGCGCCCCCAGGGAGAGAAAAAACGTGCCCGTGATACAGGGCAGGATGCCGCCCTCGGTCATGCTCTTGCGCGGCGGTTCCGTCAAGAATTCCCAGGAGATGGCGGGAAGGCCGTTCCATACAAGAAAAAGACACACGCTCGCGAGGGCCGCGATGTTGACGGCGGCGGCGGATCTGAACAACAGAAACATGATGCGTTGCCTGTTCCGGCGGCGTGTTGCGTGGGGTGCGCCCATTGTTGCCTCAGTCCGGCGATTGGCGGTTTTTTTCCGCAATGCGCTGGGCGATTGTGTTGAAAAGCAGCGTGAACAGAAAAAGCACCATGCCGATGGCGAACAAGGCATGATAATGCTCGCCCCTGAACGGAGCTTCCGCCATTTCCGCCGCGATGGCCGCCGGCATGGGGCGGACGGGATCAAAAATGGAAGCCGGAAGTATTCCGGCGCCGCCGGCCACCATGAGCACCACCATGGTTTCGCCGATGCTGCGGGACATGCCGAGCATGCAGGCTGTGCCTATTCCCGAAAAAGCCGCCGGAACGACCACGCGGATCGTGGTTTCCCAGCGGGTCGCCCCAAGGGCCAGAGAGGCTTCCCGCAGGGTGACGGGCACGGCGTACAGGGCGTCCTCGGCAACGGAGCAGACAATGGGCACGCTCATAAAGGCCAGCATCAGCCCGGCGTTGAAGAGATTAAGCCCCGTGTCCACGTCAAGGTACTCCTGAAGAAGCGGGGCAATGACGACCATGCCGAAAAACCCCACCACGACTGACGGCAGAGCGGCCAACAGCTCAATGAGCGGCTTGCATATCCTGCGAACAGGGGATGGAGCGATTTCCGTCAGCCAGACCGCCGTCATCACGCCAAGAAGGATGGCCAGGACGCCGGACACCAGAGTTACCGCCACTGAACCGGCAATCAGCGGAAAGATGCCGAATTCGGGCGGTTCCAGCGTGGGGTACCAGCCCATGCCGAAAAAAAAGTCCAGGGGCGCAAGGCTCTTGAACACCGGCAGACCTTCCATGAATAAGAACAGCATGATAAGCGCCAGAAAAAGCAGGGAGCAGCCGGCGATGCCCGCCAGGACGCGGCGGATATATGTTTCCTTGCGGGCAAAACCGGCGTTCATTTACAATTCCGGGCTACTTCCGCAGGAGGGGGATATAGCCTGTTTCCGCAACGGCTTTCTGGCCCTTTTGCGGGTCAAGCAGATACGTTACGAGTTTTTTGACGGCTCCGGCCGGTTCGCCGTTTGTAAACAGATACAGCTCGCGGGCGATGGGCCACTGCCCGGCCAGGGCCGTCGCCGGGGTTGCCGCGATGCCGTCCACGTCAAGCTTTTTGATGGAATTGTTGAGGTAGCCGAAGCCGATATAGCCGATGGCCCGCTTGTTTTTCGCCACGGACTGGACCACGGCCCCGTTGGATGCCTGCAGGAGGGCCGCGGGCGAAATTTTTTCCCTGTTCATGATCATGGTTTCCCAGGTTTCGAACGTGCCGGACGAGGTATCGCGGGAAACGAGGACAATTTTTCCGTCCGCGCCGCCGACTTCCTTCCAGTTGACGATTTTGCCCGCGTACATGTCGCGAAGCTGCGCGGTCGAAAGCGCCTTCACCGGATTTTCCGGATGCACCACAGGCACCAAGGCGTCCACGGCCACGGCGGTGCGTACCGGGTTTACTCCATTGGCCTTGCCCTGCGCGACTTCGGAACTTTTGATGTCGCGTGGGGACATGGCTATATGACACAGACCTTCATTCAGGGCCTTGACGCCGTTGCCGGAACCGCCGCCGGAAATGGCGAGCGAGATGTTCGGGTTGGCGGCCATGAAGGCTTCCCCGGCTTTCTGCATTACCGGCAGTACCGTGGTGGAGCCGGTGATGACGATTTCCTCGGCCGCCGTGGCGGCGGGGGCGAATGAAATCCCGGCGACAACGAAAAGCAGCAATGCGAACAATAAACGCCTCATGTGGGAATACTCCTTGTGTTGAGTGTTGGGCGGCGCGGCCTGCCGCCGCCGGTGAAGGCAGTTTTTTCCTTCCGTGTTACATCCGTGTGGCGGGTTTGCGGAAACTGCATGACGAATATGTCACCCAATCGTAACCGTTCTTTCACATTTTCGGCACAGCGGCGGCGCATGTTGAACGAAAGGGGCATTGCAGGGGCGCGGGCTTTTGGGCTATTCCACACAGATATATTGCGGGCCTTGCGGCGATCCGCGCCGGATGACGCTTTTTCAGGAAAAACGATGAAAACTCAAACCGTCCTGATAGTGGAAGATGAAAACGACATTCGCGAACTCCTGGCCTTCAATCTCAGGCGCGAGGGTTTCTCCGTGCTTGAGACCGGAGACGGCAGGGAAGCCTTGAGTCTGGCGGCGGGCAAAAAGCCGGATGTCATCCTGCTGGACATCATGCTGCCGGGCCTTGACGGCCTCGGCGTCAGCAGGGAATTACAGCGCGAACCGGGAACATCCGCCATTCCCGTAATCATGCTCACCGCCAAGGGCGAGGAGGTGGACCGCATCGTGGGGCTGGAGCTCGGCGCGGCGGATTATGTGGTCAAACCCTTCAGCGTGCGCGAAGTGATTCTGCGCATCCGCTCGGTCCTGCGGCGCAGCGCCGCCCCGCCCGAAACACTTCCCCTGCATTGCGGCCCCGTCACCCTGGATGTGGCCGAACATGCCGTGCGCGTGGCCGGCGCTCCCGTGGACCTGACCATCACGGAGTTCCGCCTTCTGGAAGACCTGCTGCGCCACAAAGGCAAGGTGCGCAGCCGCGAGCAGCTTTTGAACGCCGTGTGGGGATACAGTTTTGAAGGATACGCCCGTACCGTGGATACCCATGTGCGCCGCCTCCGCGCCAAAGTGGGCGGCGAGGCGGCGGAGGGCATAGAGACGGTGCGCGGCGTCGGCTACCGGGCCAGAGACGACAGGGGATGCGCATGATACGCCATCACGGTTCGTTGCGCGGCAGATTGTTTTGGGCTTTCGCCCTGGTTATGGTCGTCGCGCTGGGATTGCCCGCGCTGTTCGCCCGCAACGCCCTGTACAGGGATCGTGTGGACCTGACCGCGCAGCATGCCCTCGCCCAGGCCTCTTTTGTCCGGCGGATGCTGGAAAGCGGCCTTGACGAAAACCAGGTTCGGGCCGTGTTCGAGGCCGCCAGGGATATTCCCCTGCGCCTGACGCGCACGGACGCGTCAGGCCGGGTGCTGCGCGATTCGCATGTCAGCGCGCGATCCCTGCCGGATATGGACAACCACGACGACCGTCCGGAAATCGCGGACGCCCGTTCCAGGGGAAGCGGCATATCGTTGCGCCACAGCAACACCCTGGGCGTGGACGCCATGTATGCGGCTGTGCCACTCGCGGACGGCGGCGTTCTGCGCGTCGCGGTGCCCATGGCGGACGTCCGGCGCGGCTTTGAGGCGGAGGCGGCATCCCTGGGCATATCCATTGCGGGCGTGGCCGGATTGTGCCTGCTGCTTTCCTTTGTTGTCACCGGGAGGGTGCGCGCGGCCATGGGCAATATGGCCGAGGTGGTGGCCTCCATTTCCCGCCGCGACAGGGGTTCGCGCCGTCTGCGCGAAGTGCCGGGCAGTGAGTTTCTGCCGCTCGCCTATGCGGTCAACTGCATGGCGGACAATATTGAAGCCTATGTGCGCAGTACAAAAGACCAGCAGAGCCAGCTTGAAAACATCCTCGACAGCATGAGGGAGGGTGTGCTGGTGCTTGGTCCGTCGGGAAATATCCGGCGCTGGAACAGGGCGCTGGCCGCGATGTTTCCCTCCGTCGCCACGGCCGCCGGCAAATCGCTTATCGAGGGCCTTCCGGTCCCGGCCCTGCAACAGCGGGTGAACGCGCTGCTTGGCCGCGGCGACAGCGCCCGGGAATTTTCCGCCGATGATCCCATACAGTTTGAAATGCCCGCCGGCCGCTTTCTGGTGGCGCATCTCAGCAGCCCCGTTGAGGGGAACGAGTCTCTGGGAGCGGTTGTCGTGGTCTATGACGCCACGGATCTCATGCGTCTGGAAAATGTGCGCCGGGACTTTGTGGCCAACATATCCCACGAATTGCGCACTCCGCTCACCGCTATCGCGGGGTATGCCGAAACATTGCTGACTTCGGAGGATCTGTCCGCGGAGTATCGCGAGTTTGCCGGGATAATCCATAAACACGCGAGCACGCTCGCCAGGGTGATCAGCGATCTGCTGGCCCTGGC
>JAISOT010000141.1 GCA_031275465.1 Desulfovibrio sp. | reverse complement strand
GCCATGGTGTCAATAAGTTCTTTCGCGCTGGTATTGGCCGGATTTGTGCCGAGCACCATTTCCAGATACGGGCGGGCTTCGTCGCCGCGACCAAGATAGATCAGGCATCCTGCCAGGGTTACCCGTACGGCTTCGGCTTCCGTAGCGGTTTCCAGAGCGGCTTCAAGATTATTGAGAATGTTTTCAACGCGGCCGAGCTGATAGGCTTCGCGCACAAGGCAGTTGAGGGCCACCATGTTTCCGGGGGCTTTGTCGAGCGCCTTGGCAAAATGGGAAAAGGCGTCTTCGTGTTTGCCCTGCTCCATATAGACAAGCCCTATTCCGCAGAGAGCCTTGTCGGACTCCTCGACAGCGGCGGCCTTCTGGTAAAGCACCAGCGCCTTGTCCAGCTCGGAACGCTGCACCGCCACGGTGGCGAGCCCCATGTAGGGGGCGGCGCTCTGCGCGTTGTTGCCGGCGGCCTTGCGGTAATATTCTTCGGCCTTGTCAAAGTCGCCCATAAACAGATAGCATTCGCCAAGTTCCTTGTTGATTTCATAATCAAGATGCGAGTTCATAAATTCCTCCCCTGTGAAGGCAGTTTTTTACAGGTACGCCGGATGCGTCCTTGCAGTGTGCCCCGGTTCATGCATTACATGTGCCAAATGATATAAATTCAATAAAATCAACTGAATTACTTCCAGAATGTTTTTCTGAGCCGAAAAAAAAGGAAGAATGCGCGCGCCCCGCGCCAAAGGAATGACGCCGGGCGGTCCGCCGGTTCAGGCGAGGCGGGAAATTTTTGCCGCAGCCCGCTGCCCTTCTTTGATATGCCGGAGCATGAGGTTGAGCGTCCTGCCGACGGTCATGCGCGACGTATCCACAAGCAGCGCGTCGTCCGCCGGCCTGAGGGGGGCTATGGCCCTGTTGCGGTCCATGTCGTCGCGTCTGCGTATCTGCTCGGCCAATTCAGACAGGTTTACCGTCTCGCCGTGCAGTTCGAGATCCTTCAAACGGCGTCTGGCGCGAACTTCCGGAGCGGCGTCCAGAAAGAATTTGAACCGGGCGTCAGGAAAGACCACAATCCCCATATCCCGTCCTTCGGCCACCAGCGGAGCGGTTTCGCCGATTTCCCGTTGCGCTTTTCTCAATATTTCCCGGACAACGGGAACGGCGGCTATGCGCGCGGCCAGCAGCCCCACTTTTTCGCCGCGGATTTCCTCGCCGACGGGCATGCCGTCGCAACAGAGCTTTGTGGCGTTTCCCTTGCCGTCAAGACTGAAGCAGACGTCGGCGCAGCGCAGGCGGACGGCGCTTTCGGCAAGTTTCTCCGCTCCGGCCCCCAACCTGAGGGCCAGGCAGCGGAACATCGCCCCGGTGTCAAGATAGGCCATGCGGAGGTTTTCCGCCAGAAGGCGGGCCAGGGTTGATTTGCCGACGCCCGCCGGGCCGTCCAGCGTTATGACATTGAGGCGCGTGTTCACTTCGCTGTTTCGCAATCGCGCGGGAGGCAGTTCATGAGCGCGGCCTGTCGAGAATATCCCGCATGGCCGTGAGAAAGGCGGCGTTTTCCCGCGGGTTTCCCACGCTGACGCGCAGGTGCTCCGGCAAGTTGTAGCTTTTGAGGGAGCGGATGATAATGCCCTTCTCAAGCAGGGCCTCAAAACACGCCCTGGCGGGGACAGCGCCCGGGGGAAGCTGAAAGAGCAGAAAATTGGCGGAAGACGGCCAGACTTTACAGCGCAATTCTCTCAGTCCCCGCGCGAGGACGCGCCGGCCCTCGCGTACGGTTGCGAGTGTGGCCCTGCGAAAGGCGGTGTCGGCGAGAGCGGCAAGGCCGGCTTCTTCCGCAAGAATATTGACGGAAAAAGGCAGACGGGCGCGCCAGTAGTATTCCGCCACGCTCCGGGGCAGAACGCCATAACCGAGCCTGAGGCCGGCCAGACCATAACTTTTGGAAAACGTGCGCAAAAACACGACGTTTTCCGGCAAAACGCCGGAGGCCAGCAGGGAAGAGGCCTTCTCGTCATCCGCGAAGTCAACATAGGCTTCATCCACAACCAGCAGGCAGCGCGGGGCAATTCCGGCAAGGCGTTCGGACAGGTCTGCCACGGCCTCCGGCGGCGGACAGTACCCGGAAGGATTGTCCGGCGAGGTGATGAAAACAAGTCTTGTATCCCCGTCCGCCAGCCCGAGCAGGGCGTCGAAATCGAAGGAAAAGTCATTCTGCCCGGCGTTGATCGGGCAACGGCGTACCCGCACGCCGTTGATTCCGGCCTGTATGGGATAAAGGCTGAAACAGGGATCAAAGCAGACAACGGCGTGCCTGCCCGGCTCGACGAGAAGCCGGATAAGCAGGTCGATGATTTCGTCGGAACCGTTGCCCACGGCAATGCGGTTCTGATCCACATTGTGCAGATCGGCGAGCGCCCCGGCAAGGCGCGGATTCCCGCCTTGCGGATACCGGAAGGCAAAGGGCGCGTGACGTCGTATCGCCTCCTGCGCGAGAGGCGAAGCCCCCAGGGGATTTTCATTGCTGGCCATTTTAATGACCTGGGGCAGACCGTATTGTTGCCGGATGTCCGCTATGGACAGACCGGGCGAGTAAGGGGCAAGCCGTCGTATCTCCGGGCGCACGCTGGGTTGCGACATTGTTTCTCCTGAAGGCTTAGCCTCTCCGGCGGCCCGTTGCGCTTGAAGATACTGCAAGGTGTTGCATTTCCCGCCCGAATCATATTGGCCGGCACCGCGCCGTCGGAAAGGCGGTTCAAGCCGCAGGCGCTTTCGGACGTATGGTCAGAACCGGCATCTCCGCGTTTTTGACCACTTTTTCCGCAACGGAGCCGAAGAGAATGCGGTCAATGCCCTTGCGGCCGTGTGTGCCCATAACAATGATATCCACATTCTCGTCGTGGGCGCGGTTGAGGATTTCCTCCGCCGCATAGCCGACAAGAACCTGGCTTGTGGCCTCAACGTCGGAAAAATGTTCCGCCACAAAATCTTCCATGGATTTTGCCGCGCCGGTGACTATCTCGCCCACAAAGTTTTCGATAGTGTTCGGCGGTACGTGAAAGCCCACGTACTGGCTCAGGGATGGGGCCGTATAGACGACAAGAACTTTGGCCTTGTGCGTTTTGGCCAGCAGAGCCGCGTATTCGGCCACAAATTTGCTGTGTTCTGAAAGATCCACGGCGCAGAGTATTTTTTTTATTTCCGGCATGGGGCAATACTCCATTTTTTGCGGCACAGGCTGAAAAACCGCCCTGCCGCGATATTGATGGTCCCCAAGATATGTCATATTGAAGTTTTTTGCAATGGACAAGAGCAGATCCACAGATTACTGTGGACAAAAAGGGGCAGATTTTTCCCCCGCCAAAGACGCAAGGGCGCGGTGCCTGATTCCCCGAACTTTGGCAAAAAATTTGCATATCATCTTTCGGAGCGCCAACCCTGGAGGCCATTATGAAAATACGTCCTGACCAGTTGAACAACCTGCTGCCCACCCAAGGGGTGACGACAGCCGCGCCGGGCGGGCAGACAAAAACACGCAGTGTCTTTGATGACATTTTGGCTGAGGAGCAGCTCAGAGCCAATGCCGAAAGCGGCGACAGCGCGGCCGTTCCGGCTCCGCCCGGTGCGGGGCGGACGGATCTTATCCGGAGCATGCTTTTGGGGGGCGCTGAAGGGGAAAAGCCCGTCAGCTCCGAGGAGGCCGTACTCAACGAGGCCTTCAACCAGGTTGCAGGCACGCTGGATGTGCTGGACAAGTACAGCATATCCCTTGGGTCTGCCCGTCCCCTGAGGGAAGCCTATTCGTTGCTGGACGACGTTGACGGCAGGGTGGCCGGCCTTGAAAAAGGCGCGGACACACTGCGCGCGCAGTATCCGGCGCTGGATTCCCTGCTCAATGAGCTGAAGATAATATCGGTAACAGAAAAAATAAAATTCAACCGCGGCGATTATTTGCCTGAGTAACCGCGCGGCGGGATTGTTTGAAGCCGTGCAATCCAGGGCTTGCACGGCTTTTTTGTAATGACGGTGCCAACGTATGAATGATTTTCGCCCCAAGCCGTTGCGCGGCAAGCGGCCTCTATAATAGAGATTCGGCCGCGAGCCGATAAGGGGAATGCGGACGTCCGTTCTCCGGAACGGGCCGCCGGAAAGGGGTACAGGGTAGTTCCCCGCTACTGTCGCCCCATGAGCGACAAAACTAGAGCGTTTTAACTTTCATTTTATATATCCAGCGTATTCAAACCAGCCGTGGGCATCGGTCGCTGTGACCATGCCTAAGGCTGTTCCAGTGGAGCGGAACAGCTCTTCGCTTGTTCGCGGCTTCAGACCGCGCAAGATTTGTTTTACTTTACTCCACATTTTTTCTATA
>JAISOT010000087.1 GCA_031275465.1 Desulfovibrio sp. | reverse complement strand
GCGAGAGAAAGCCGGGTCGGTCTGTGGGCGGACGGGGAACCGATATCGCCGTGGGAATGGAGGATGGGCGGCCGGCGGAGAGGTGATTGAGGGCGGATGCGTGGGCTGTGGGCGTGGAGAAGGAACCGTAAACAAAAATAAGAAAAGGTGGTGGCCATGCGCAAAACGAATGAAGACAGACGAATGCTGGTTTTTGTTGGAATAGTCGCAAGCCTGTTGCTTCTATTCACGCGGGTATACTCGGCAAATGCCGCGAGTAACACCGAAAAGGCCAAGGCTTATGTGTCTGACTCGGTAATTACGACGGAACTCAAGGCAAAATTCTTGGCGGAAAAAGGCTTGGATTCTATGGATATAAAAGTGGCGACAACGCATGGAATTGTTACCCTGCGCGGACAAGTTCTAAAAGAATCCCAGTCCAGGCTTGCCGAAAAAATCGCACGCGAAACTAAAGGCGTGCGCGGCGTGAACAACAAAATTTCCGTCATCCCATGAGATATAACCCTTGATGGCATCATTGCCGCCGTTGCAAAAGCGGCGGGACAATACAGACGAGTATCCGGATAGAATGGAAATGCGTATGGCTGAATTTTTGGTTTGGGGAAGCGTCCGTTGGGTAGATTTTTGTGGCGTCGTTGTCTATGATGAAAGCGGCACATCCAGCCTTGCGCCGTTGTTTCGCGGCACAGACAAAATTTCGATGAAAGTCAGGCGCGACTGGTATTTTTAGTGGAGGCCCCCATGATTCGGTTCGTCGAAGGAGATATTTTTGGCTCTGGCGCCGAAGCCTTGGTGAACACCGTTAATACCGAAGGCTATACGGGAAAGGGATTGGCGCTGCAATTCAAAAAACGCTTTCCCGATAATCTGGCCGCTTATGTGGAAGCCTGCAAAAATAAACAATTATCCCCCGGAAAAATGTTTATCTTTGAAAGGAATGCCCTGAACGGACCGAGATACGTCATCAACTTTCCAACAAAAACGCATTGGAAGAATAAAAGCCGCCTGGCTGATATAATCGCCGGATTGGACGCTCTGAAACAGGATATTCAACTATCCCGTAGGGTCTACAGAAAGGCCTTGTACGATGTGCCGAAGATTTCCGCGAACTGCTTGGCCATCTTTACGGATATGGGCCGCTTGCCGCTCTCCATTTCGGATACGCGGGTCTGGGCGATGCCGAGTTTGTCCGCCAGTTCAGTCTGCGTCATATCATCGCGGCCGCGACATCCGCGCAGAATCATGCCGGGATGCGCATCGGGAAAAACTTCCTCAAAGGTGAGCAGTTCTTCTCCCTCATCATTCAAATGTCGCACCCGCACAGTGTGGCCCATGGATTTCAGCGCGCGCTGTATGGCGTCGCTCACTTTCTCGGCGGT
This sequence comes from Desulfovibrio sp., assembly GCA_031275465.1. GTDB lineage: Bacteria > Desulfobacterota > Desulfovibrionia > Desulfovibrionales > Desulfovibrionaceae > Desulfovibrio. The sequence goes on along the minus strand of JAISOT010000087.1, from coordinate 12,797 downwards.
CAGCGGCGGCAGTTGCAGCAGTATTTCTTCCGTCTGCTCAGTATGGCGCATTTTCATGAGTGCCAACATAGGTTATCTCCAATATCTTTTTTTGCTTGTCCAGCACCGTCCAGATCACCACATAGGCCGGCCTGCCGTTTTTCAGATGGCAGTGATGCGTTTCCTTTTTCTTGCCGCTTATCTTGCCGTAATGCGGCCATCTCGGCAGTACCGGGCCGAGGAGTTTCAGTTCGGTAAACAGGAACATAAAAACAGCCAGCAGTTCCGGAGGAAGGTTGTCTCTGCCTTTGGCGGCACGGCTGGTGATGCCGATATGCCATGTCGTTTCGTCTGTCATGGGGAAAATATATCAAAAAAAGTGATATCGTCAAGGGAAAATTTTCATGCCCGCTGACACCTACATCACTATGCAGGGCGATGCAATTGAGTCCGTAATTGACAAGCCCAACCCCGTGAAATTCCGGGAACTATCACCTGAATTTCCGCTATCCCAACGGCTTTACCGTCGAGCTTCAGTTGAACACGCGGGCTATGGTCGAGGCAAAGAACGGAATTGGACATATCTTGTATGAGATGATGGATAAAGCGCAAAAAATCCATGCAGACAACCACGCAAGCACAGAAGACAGGGTGGATGCAAACCGCATTTACCGCTTACTGAAAAGGGCAAGTCAGGATTTTTACGATTCAACGGGTGATCAGAGCAACGCTACAGCTTCGGCTTCTGTTATTTCTTCACCGTATGAAAGGATAGATGCGGCGCTAGGCGTAGCGTCGGCTGATTCCAAGGTGTACCGAGAACTTACCCCATTGCTGGAACGCATACGAAAGAGCCTTCCATCTTCTGAAAAAACAAAGGGCAAGCCTTCCCAATCAATAAACGAATCCACAAACACCGGCTCGTTGGGGCCGCCCTTCTCCCAGGGCGTACCGTCCGAAGCGTCGCGCCCGTCCATGAAGCGGGCAATGAATGTATCGGATGACATGGAGGAACCTCCTTCTGGCACCACAACCATAAGTCCGAAACAGGAAAATGTCAAGACATACGGACCCGTTGTCGGCAAAAAAAGTGAAATTCTTTCAGACGGCGTGAAAGACGCCGTTCGCTATGAAGTCCGGGAACTCTCCGAGGTCACACCCTCGCATGATCCCGGCAACGGCTTCACCCGCAGGGAAGACTATCCGGCCATAGCCCAGGAGCGGCCCTACCATTCCGACAGGGGGGAACAGGACAAGGTGCGCCGCAACGCCCTGGAATTTGAACCGGCCTATCTTCTCAACAACAACCCCACAGCCGGGAACGGCCCGCCCATTGTCACAAGGGACGGCATCGTGCTGGGCGGCAACTCCCGCGCCATGTCCCTCGGCCTTGTCTATGAGGGCAACCCGGAAAAGGCCGCGCAGTACAAACAAACCCTCGTGAACGAGGCGGCGGTGTACGGCCTTGACGGGGCCGCCGTGGAAGGCATGAAGCAGCCCGTATTGGTGCGCGTGCTGGACGCGGACCTGACGCCGGAGGAAATGGCCGTCAAGTCAAGGCTCTACAACCAGAGCGTTACCCAGGCGTTGCAGGCCAAGGCCGAAGGCGTTTCCAAGGCCCGGTTCATCAGCCCGGAAACCCTGGCCGTGTTCGCCAAAGACATGGAAGGCTTTGACAGCCTGCGGGAATACCTTGCCTCCGCTTCGTCAAAAAGGCTGGTCGCCGCTCTGGAAAAGGACGGCGTGCTGGAGCGGACCCAGATAGCCCGGCTGGTGGACAATACCGGCAGGCTGAACGAGGAAGGGAAAACCCTCGCGGAAAACGCCCTGCGCGGCCTTGCCGTGGCCGACTACGACACGCTTGCCTCCACGCCGCCCGCCGCGCTGAATAAACTGGACCGCGCCGTTCCGGCGCTGGCCCGGCTGAAGGCGCGCGGCGAGGGCTGGGACTTGTCCGGCGCGGTGACGGCCGCGCTCCGGCAGATCATTCACGCCGAAAGCCGGGGCGTTTCCGTTGACGCCTACTTCGGCCAGATCGACATGGTGCGGGTGGACGCGGACAAGAACAACCCGGCCGTTCAGGCGCTCGCCCTGCTGTTTGACAGGGCCACGCAGAAGGAAACGCAGGTCCGCTTTGAACTCTTCGCCCGGCTGGCGGAACGGCAGGGCAAGGGGCAAACGACGCTTGTTCCCGTCAGGGACGGCAGCCCCGCCCAGGCGTTTACAACCGCCTTTCTCAAGCCGCTGGCCGTGGTGGACGGGGAGATAATTTCCGGATTCAACCCTGCGGGCAACGAGCTGCACGCGGCCCTGCAATACGCGCATGACAACGGCGGGCGGGGGCATTCGGTGAGCGCCGCGCTGGAGAAGCCGCTCAAGGGCAAGGGCGGCAAGGACATGGCCCGGCTGCTGGGCAAGTATTCCGGGACTGTAAACATCTATGAGCCGCACACCGGCAACTATCTGGACGCGGGGGCCGTTGCCGCGCTGGACGCTCTTGCGCCGGACGAGCGCCCGGCCGGTGCCTTTGACGCCGCCCGCATGAACGTGCACGGGGAGCCGCGCCGGATACTGCTCAACGCCTTTGAGTTGGCCGTGGACGATATTGCCGGCACGGATTTTCCCGCTTATTCCTCAAACGCTTCGGTAAAACGCTTTTTGAGAGCCAGCAGTTTGTTTCTGGCGTCCAGCAACCCGGCGGCCCTGTCACGCTCACGCTGCACCACTTCCTCCGGCGCGCGTTTGACAAAGCTTTCATTGTGGAGCTTTTTGCTGGCGGCCGTCATGTCTTTTTCCACCTTTGCCAGTTCCTTGTCCAGCCGCGTCAGCTCGCTTGCCAGATCCACCACTCCCTTGAGCGGCATAATCACCTGGCAGCCCTGTATCACCGCGGAAGCCGAAGCTTTGGGCGCGTTGAGCAATGTTCCGATTTGCAGGGATTCCAGGCGGGCCAGCGTCATGATCATCTCGCGGCACGTTTCCAGCAGGGCGGCCTGCCGGGTGTCCGCGGGGTGGATGAGCAGGCCGGTTTTCTGCGACGGCGCTATGTTCAGTTCCGCTTTGACGGTGCGCACCGCCACAATAACTTCCTGAATAAATTCCATGCGGCGCGCTTCGGCCTCGCGAACACAGCCGGGCCGCGGGGCAGGCCAGGGTTCACCGGCTATGTCTGTGGCCTTGCCGGCCGGTGTCGGCAAGCTTTGCCAGATCTCCGCCGTCACAAAAGGCATGATGGGGTGCAGAAGAACAAGGGCTTCGCGCAGGGCAAGCCAGAGCACGTACTTGGCGCTGTTGACGCGTTCCGTATCCTGAGACTGCAAATCCGGCTTGATGAGCTCCAGATGCCAGTCACAGAATTCATTCCACAGAAATTTGTAACCCAGCTGGGCCGCGTCGTTGAAGCGGTATTCCGTGAACGCCTTGTCCATGTCGTTCTTGACGGCTTCCAGGCTGTGCAGCAGCCATTGATTGTGCAATCCCCTTACTGCGGCGGGGTCAACCTCTTTCGGCATTTCCGCAAGATGGATGAGGGCAAAGCGCGCGGCATTCCACAATTTGTTCACAAAGTGGCGGTAGCCTTCAATGCGTTCTTCAGACAGACGAATGTCTCTGCCCATGGCGGCAAAAGCCGTGAGGGTGAACCGCAGGGCGTCGCAGCCGTATTTGTCGATCATGGCAAGCGGGTCAATGACGTTGCCTGTGGATTTGGACATTTTACGCCCCGCGGCGTCCCGCACGAGCGCGTGGAGATACACGTGTCTGAACGGCGGCTCGCTCATGAAGTGCAATCCCATCATCATCATGCGGGCCACCCAGAAAAAGAGGATGTCAAAGCCGGTTACCAGCACGGATGTCGGGTACCAGCGCGCCAGTTCCGCTGATTTTCCGGGCCAGCCCATGGTGGAAAAAGGCCACAGGGCCGAGGAAAACCAGGTGTCCAGAACATCCTCATCCTGCGTCAGACCGCCCGCGCCGCAGGCACGGCAGGCGGAGGGCGTCATTTCGGCGACAGTCAGCGCGCCGCAGGCGGGGCACGTCCAGGCCGGTATGCGGTGTCCCCACCATATTTGGCGGCTGATGCACCAGTCGCGGATATTGTCCAGCCAGTGGTTCCAAGTTTTTACCCAGGCTTCAGGATAGATCCGCGTCAGCTCCGGCACCGCGCCGCGGGCGGCCGGAGCCAGTTTGGTGGCGGCGACAAACCACTGCTCGGAGACATGCGGCTCCACCGTTGTATGGCAGCGGTAGCAACGGCCAACGGCGTGCTCCACATCTTCCGCACCCGGTAAATCCCCGGCTGCCTTGATGTCGGCCACAATTTTCTCGCGGCAGGAATTTTTGGCAAGACCTGCGTAAGGTCCGGACTCACTGGTCATGACGCCGTTTTCGTCGATGGCCTGAATGAACTGGAGATGATGCCTGTTGCCCAGCGTCCAGTCGTTGTGGTCGTGGCAGGGGGTCACTTTCAGCGCGCCGGTGCCGAATGCCCTGTCTACATAGGCATCCGCGATGATGGGGATTTCACGCCCGAGTATGGGCACAAGAACAGTTTTGCCGATAATTCGCCGATAGCGTTCGTCTTCAGGGTGGACGCAAACGGCCGTGTCGCCGGGGATGGTTTCCGGTCGGGTGGTGGCGACGACAATGGAGCCGGAATCGTCAGCCAGATGATAGCGCACCCGCCAGAGACGGCCCCTCTGCTGTTCGTGCTCCACCTCATCGTCGGCCAGAGCCGTATGGCAGCGCGAGCACCAGTTGATGATGTACTTGCCCTTGTAGACAAGCCCTTCATGATAGAGCTGCACAAAAACTTTGCGTACCGCGGCGGAAAGCCCCTCATCCATGGTAAAGCGCAGCCGGCTCCAATCCACCGAGGCGCCGAGCGCTCTGATCTGATCAAGAATGCGATTGCCGTAGTCCTCCTTCCAGGCCCAGACGCGTTCCACAAAGGCTTCCCGCCCGAGGTCCTGACGCCTTTTCCCTTCCTTGGCCAAGGCGCGCTCCACCACATTTTGCGTGGCTATGCCGGCATGATCCGTGCCGGGGATCCAGAGCACATTTTTGCCCTTTTGTCGGGCATGGCGGCAGAGGACGTCTATGAGGGTGAGGTTGAGGGCGTGTCCTATGTGCAGCGCGCCGGTGACGTTCGGCGGCGGTATGGCGATGGAAAACGCCTCGCCGGGCGCATCGGGAGCCGGCGTGAAAGCGCGGGTTTCTTCCCAGCGTTTGCGCCAGCGGGATTCAACATTTTTGGGTTCATAGCCCTTGGGGAGCAGTTCCGTCATCTTGCTTTCTCCGTGCAAAGCGGCAATAGTAAGGCCATGGCTGCCGCAAGAAAGACTCCGGAACATTGTCCGGCGCTCTACATTCTTTGGGACGCATCCCATATTTGGGGGCTGATGGCTTGGCGCGCCATGAACTCTCTGGGGATGCCCTGCCGTTTGATCAAGGCTAAAGACATAGCCGATGGCGCGTTTTTAGGCAAGCCGGATCACGCGCCTCTTCTGCTCGCGCCTGGCGGCAACGCGCGGCGCAAGGCGCTTGCCTTGGGCGAGAAGGGGCTGGAGGCCGTGCGTTCCTTTGTGGAACATGGCGGAAATTACCTGGGCTTTTGCGGCGGCGCCGGTCTTGCCTTGAGTCATAGACAGCGGACTCACGGTTTGCATATTTGTCCCCTGCGCCGGGCGGCCTGTTCTGAACGTCTGCACCATTTGATTTCCGGCCATGTGCTGGCCCGCATAGAGCAAGGAGACGAATTCGATCCGCCTGTTTCTCCGTTGAGGGGGCGCGGCAAAGGCCGCCAGCCGAAGTGTTTGAGTCTGCCCGTGTGGTGGCCGGGGCGTTTTGACGCGACAGGCGAAAGAAGTCCCGATGTGTCGGTATTGGCGACGTACAGCGCGCCGGACAGGGACTTCTGCATTGTGGACATGCCCCTCAGGCGCATACCGCAGCATATTTTTGCCCTTTGGCAGGAGATGTACGGCGTCGATTTTTCGGCGGATTTTCTGGCGGGGCAGCCTCATGTGCTCAGCGGCAGATATGGGAAGGGGCGTTACGTGTTGAGTTACTCGCATTTGGAGACGCCGCTCAGTCCGGAAGCCAACGCCTGGCTGGCCTCCATGCTGCGGGCGCTGACAGGCGCGTATCCCGCGCGCGGGCTTGTCGGCCAGTGGGATTTGCGGCGCAACGCGGCTGTCTGGCCGGATACGAAAGAGAACGCCCCGTTGCTTTCGGCTTTGAGGCGAAGCCACGGGCTGTTACGACTCGCGGTGCGGCACCGGCTTTTTTTTGCCCGAACTCCCTGGCTTGCGGGATGGCGCGCCGGTCTGCCCGGCGCGACACTGAACAGCCTGCATGCGGCATTGTGCATGGCCGCATCCCTTGCGCCAAACGAGGCGGCCCTGGAGTACTGGCATGCGTCACGGGCGCGTTTCACGCGGGCGGCCGATCTGTTTTTCGCCGGCGCGGAGGGCTGGCTGCTCGCTTTTCGCCTGGCGCAGACGCTCGCGCCTTTTTTGCCGAAAACGGTAGACAGACGCGGCCTTGAAGATCAGCGGACAGCGCTTTTCGGACAACCCATGCAGGGCGGGGGCTTGCTGGAAGAACTGCTCGCCGTGGCGGAGGAGCTTGTGTATTTGGCTCAGGACAAGCATACAAATGATTGACAGCGGGCAATTACGTATTCAGGCACAGGAAAAACACATGCGCGCTCTTTCCCTTTTCCTCATGTTGGCGGGACTGTCAGCCCCTGCCCTGGCGGCCGGCCTCTCCAAAAGCGTGGCGCAGTACGCGCGGGACATGGAAGACTATTACAAAAACGGTCGACCGGAAGTGTTGCCCGGTCTCTTGCGCGCCTTTGATTCCCAGGGCGTGCTCGCGGACGGGGAAAAACGCCTTGTCACGGCCGCCTTTCTGGCGCAGGCGCTACGCCGCGAACCGGCGGCGAGACAGCGCCTTTTGCCGCGGCCCGGAAATTTTGGCGACAACGTCCGCAAAACCCTGGCCTGGGCCGTGCATCTCGCCTGTCTGCCGGATGAGCCCGCCCTGCTTGCCGCCCTGCTCAACGCTGATGATGTTGTGCTGCTCCGCCAGATACAGGCAAGTCCGGCTCCCCTGGAACGCTGGAACATCTATTCCGAGCTCTCCGTGCTGCGCATGTACTGGGCGGCTTTTCTGGCATCAGGCGACGCCGGCCTGCTGGACGCCATCATCGGGGCCGCGTTGCGCTATGCCGACCTCAACGCCGCAGGATTGCGCGGAGACGCTGACTTTGCGGTGTCAGCCGCCGCCGCCGCCTTGCTTTATGAGCAGGTTCCCCGCCATGAAGCCGTGCGCGCGCGCGTGCAGGCGGTATTGGACAAGGAGCGGGCCGGCGGCAGAGCCGACACGTTGCGCAGCATCCTGCACAATGTTGGTGGGTAGTTCGGATGCACGCCATCGTGTCCGGGCGAGAAGTGTGTCACCTGTTGGGCTGGCGTGCAGGTGCTTTGAATACTTGTCTCTTTTCCGGACGTTGCGAGGTGTTGTTCTGCTGCCTCTGGCGCTGCTCCTGCCGTTGCTGATTCTGGCGCTGTTGTTCCTGTTGCCATTGTTGATATTGACGTTGGTCGGAGCGTTGCTGTTCCCGTCTCTGTTGTTCCTGGCTGGCCTATTCTTGCCTCTGTTGTTCTCTCCGAACTTGCTGCTGTTTGGCGTACTGTTCCCTTTCGTGTCTCACCCTGCCCTGTTCTTTACGCTCCCATTCCTGGCGTTCACGGATCATGTGTTGGCGTTCCCTTTCGTCAGCGCGCCGTTCCATCTCCAGGCGGCGCTCCCGCTCACGGTTATAGTCGTCTTGGATACGGCGGTCATAGTCGTCATCATAGTGGGTATTGTAGATATCATAGGATCAACAATACATCCTGTTGTGCCAACGAGCAGGCCCATAATCAGCATCAGAACAGTAACTCGTACACAGAGATTTTTTTTGTGTAACGTAAGGGTATGCATGTTCTTTTCCTCGTCTTCTGTTACGTAGAATGCTTGATATCCTTTGCCAGATCATTCTTGCTAATCCTTGCCGCGAGATTGTCGCAAGGCGAATTCACTCCACCGTCAAGCGACAATTTCAAGCGTAACATGCTCTGGAAAAATGTATCCGAAGTTGTTGAGATATATGGTTCAACAATTTTTTTGCCGTAACGTGCTCTCCACGACCGATGCTCTGGGTTGGTTTGAGACTTCTTGATATATAAAATGAAAGTTAAATTTCTCTAAATAACATTCTGCGTTATGGGAGAATACCCTGTGCGGAGAAGGCCAGACGGAAACCCAAAAGTTCGTCATGACTGGACTGTTGGGCATCAGTATTGTAGGTTGAGCGGCAGTCCTTTAAGGGAGCATTAAAAGCGCAGCCGCGAATCCTGCGATATGTGTTCACATTATTTGGGTCGTGAAGGATGACCAGCCTTTTCCCCGGAAAAACATGGCTGACCAGAAAAAAGGCCAGCGGCACGCCTGTCAGCGCGGCGGCGCAACATGCCAGGAAGGTGCAGCGCAACGAGAGAAAAACAATGCTCCACAATTCCCGGTCGCCGCTGACAATCAGGGAGAAAGCCGAAATGAGGCTGTCAAGAAACATCTGTCCCATGGAGTCCTTTCCGCGCCGCACGGGCGGGCGGCGGAGCATCGCGCTCTCGCCGCCAAGGCAATTCGGGGTGACATTCAGGAACCGGCCGTTTTATTTCACGTTCGGTATGGCGTCCGGGAAAAAGAGCTGCTTGCCCTCCAGTTTGTAACGGGCGATGATCTGTTGCCCCTTGGGCGAGACGAGCCATTCGGCGAATCTGGTGGCCGGCCCTATCTTGACCGAGGGATATTTTTTGGGGTTGACCGGGATGACGCCGTAGGGATTGAACAGCCCCTTGTCCCCCTCCACCAGTATTTCCAGGGCGACAGGCGGCTTCTTGCCGTATTTCTGCTGGATGAACGTGCCGCGATCCGCCAGCGCGTACCCCTGTTTTTCCTCGGCCATCATCAGGGTCTTGCCCATGCCCTGGCCAATGCTCAAATACCAGGCCCCTTCGGGTATTTCAAAGGTCTTGGTGTCTTCTTTCACCTTGTAGCCCTTTTGGGTCAAGGGCACTCCGCTCTGCTTCCACAGCGAAAGCTCCTTGGCGTGGGTGCCGCTGTCGTCGCCGCGGGAAATGAAAGGACTGCCCTTGGCGGCAATCTTTTTGAGAGCGGACAGCACGCTCTTGTCGCCCTTGACGCCCGCGGGATCGCCTGCCGGACCGACCAGAACAAAGTCATTGTGCATGACTTCATAGCGCTTGGTGCCGAAGCCCTCTTCCACAAACTTTTTCTCCCTCGCCGGATCGTGCACAAAAAGCACGTCCACATTCCCGTCCATGCCGTCGCGTATGGCCGCGCCCGTGCCCTTGGCGAGCACCTGCACGGTAATGCCCGTATCCTTGGAGAATTCCGGCAACAGAAAATCCAGCAGACCGGAATCGCGCGTGCTGGTGGTGGTGGACATTTTTATTGTTTCCGCGGCATTGGCATCGAAAACAACAAAAAAAGTCAGAAGCAACGCTGAAAGGCACATCCAAAAACATTTCTTCATAATGCTTCTCCTGTTGGTTGAATATGTTACACAACAAGTCCCGTTCCGGGAACACACACCCTGCGCCAATCTCGCGGCAAGGATTTGCAAACAAATCCCTGCAGAGCAAATTATACATTTTCAATGTTAATTTGCTCTAACCGGGGAAAGTCCAAACCAGTTCCCCGCTCCTGTCCACAGAGTAGCCTCCCATGTCCAGCACGACTTTCCTGAAGACGTCCGAACGCGCCAGAGCCGCCAAATCCTGGATACGTTTGTCTTCCCAGTAGCGCATGGGGATGACGAGATCGTACTCCTCCACCGCGAACGGAACAAAATCCAGCTTCAGGGCCACAGCGGCCGACTTGACACCCAAACCGACATCCGCGCGGCCCGACAGGACCGCGGCCGCGATCTGCATGTGCGTGTATTCCTCGTCTTCATATCCCGCGATAGATCCAGAGGACAGGCCCAAACGCTTCAGGTGGAAATCAAGCAGCACGCGGGTGCCGCTGCCCCTCTGCCGGTTGACGAAGCGCAGTCCCGTTTGGGTCAGATCGTGCAGGGAAGTTATGGAGCGCGGATTGCCGGGCGGCACGATAAAGCCCTGCTCCCTGTCCACCAGACGCATGAGTTGCACCGGAAAGCCGGAAAGATGCCGCCGCACGGCGTCCTTGTTATATTCGCCGTCTTCGCTCAGGAGGTGCGAACCCGCCAGATGGCAGCGTCCTTCCCTCAAAGCCATGAGACCGCCCAGCGAACCGACGTTGGAGGAAGTGAAACTGCGTCCGGGGTAATGCTTGCGCAGCAGACTGTCCAGAATATCCAGGGTATTGTCATGGCTGCCAATGGCAAGCAGGGAACCGGCTATGTCTCTCGCGGATTTGATCAACCTTACCGGGCTCCGGCTGCCGGCGCTCAGCCCCTCGGAATCCGCGGGCAGACGCAATATGCCTTCGGCCCGGCTGAGGCTGCTCACCGTTCCCGCGCCCCTGGGCAGAGGGACGGCAATAAAATTGCCGTTTACCAGGCCCAGCTTTACCCGGATAAATTCCTCCATGCCCGGACGGGAAGGGATGTCTTGCGGAAACACGGCCTGTTCCACGCCCGGCTCCGGCATGCTTCTGCCCATCCAGGCGGCCAGGAGCGGCTGTCCGAGTTCTTCAAAGGCCAGTATGGCGGAAACAGGATAGCCCGGAATGCCCAGAACGGGTTTTCCCCTGACGCTGCCGAAGGCCGTGGGTTTGCCCGGCATCATGCTGATGCCGTGCACAAGGAGATCCCCAAGGCCCGCAATGACTCCCGCCGTGTAATCCTCGCTCCCGGCGGAGGATCCGGCGTTGATCACCACAAGATCGGCGTCGCTTTCCACCGCTTCCAGAAGGGCCCGGCGGAGTTCTTCTTCCCGGTCCGGAACTATGGGACGGACCGCAGGTTCGCCGCCCGCTTCGCGCACCATGGCCGCCAGAACAAGGCCGTTGAACTCCGGGAGTTTTTCCCCCTGACCCAATATCTCTTCCGTGGCTTCCTCCAGGGGGACCAGCTCCGATCCACTGGGGATAATTGCCACCTTCGGCTTTGCGAACACCACCGGATGCGTGATTCCCGCCGCCGCAAGGGCGCCCAGCTGGTACGGCCCGATGAGAGCGCCCGGCGGGAGCACGATTTCCGTGGCGACGATGTCCTCGCCCAGCTTGCGGACATGCTGCCAGGGAAAAGCGGCCTTTTCAATAGTTACCGTCTCATGCCCGGACGCGTCTTTTCCGGGGACGAGATGCTCCACCATGATGACGGCGTTGCATCCGCGCGGCAAAATGTGGCCGGTATTGATCCAGTGCGCTTTTTCGCCCAGACGCAGAACCTTGGGGCGCCGCTCTGAGGCGCCGAACGTTTCCTCGGCGGCCACAGCCACGCCGTCCATGGCCGCTCCGTGAAAGGCGGGGGAGGAAAGCCGCGCTGTGGCCGCTTCGGCCAGGACGCGGCCATGCGCCTGAGACAAGGGTATGGCCTCCGGCTTCAGGGGGCTCGCGGCAAAGGCGTCCAGCAGAGTTCGCAGGGCCTCGGCAGGAGAAACCAGTTTAAGATACACGGAACGTTGCATGGGCGTACCCCCGCTCACAGCTGCTGTTTTTTCGCGTTGGGGAAGAAGAGCGGTTCTCCGTAAGTGTCCACGCCGAAGGTTTTAATAATTCCCTGGGCTTCACTGCCCACAAGCCAATCCATGAAGGCCCCGGCTTCCGCCGCGTGCACGGAAGGAAATTTTTCCGGATTGACGGCGATGACGGCGATGAAGTTCAGCAATATCCGATCCCCTTCCACCAGCGGCGTCAGGGAAATTTCCTTTTTCAGGGTCAGATAGGTGGCCCTGTCCATCAATGTATAGGCGTTTTTCCCGTTGGTATACAGGGTAGTGGCCTTGTTGCCTTTTTTTCCGTCGGCAAAACAGTCGTACCAGTCTCCCGAAGGCGTTATCCCCGCCTTTTCCCAGACTTCCATTTCCTTCACGTGGGTGCCTGATCTGTCGTTTCTGCTGACGAAAGGAGCCTTGGCTTGGGCTATGGCGGCAAAGGCTTCGGGGGCGCTCTTCAGGCCCTTGATGCGGGCCGGATCGTCTTTTGGCCCCAATATGACGAAATCATTATACATAACGTCGCGTCTGTCCCTGCCGAAGCCTTCAGCGATAAACTGGTCTTCGAGTTTCCTGGCGTGAACCATTACCATGTCGAAATTTCCTTTTTTGGCCTTTTCCAGAGTGGCGCCCGTGCCCGCCGCGTCAAAGGTCACCCTGACGCCGCTTTTCTGCTCATAGGTTTTTGCCAGCAAGGGAACGATGCCGGCATCCACCGGCCCGATGGTGCTGGACATGCGCACCTCACCCGCGGCATGCGCGGCCTCGGAGAGCGCAAAACCCGCACACAGGCAAAAAGCAAGAATTATAACACTCCGCATGGTCGCCTCCATTGTTATGTATGAGTCCAAACCATCAGTCGACATCCCGGCAGGCCGGGCAGCGCTGCCGCAGGATGAATAACTTGCCGCAAGGTTGATACTGTGGCGCTTCTGTCTGTATCTATTGCAGCATATATAACTTTTCCTGATTACGCACCAGATTCAGCTAATTAAAATCGGTAAACCCCCGGCTCTGCCGGGGGACTCACAAAGTTTGACTTTTCGGGAAAAAGAAGAAAGCCCCTTGTCGTGAACCGCTCAAAGTTCAAAGACAGGAGGCTTCCAA
>JAISOT010000073.1 GCA_031275465.1 Desulfovibrio sp. | reverse complement strand
CCCTGTACGCTCTGCACGGCAACACCGGCAATTTCCATATCCACATAGCGGTCAACCGGACGCACCCCTACACCATGAAAACGATCCAGCCGCACCGGGGTTTCGACATTGAGGCGGGGCACCGGATAGCCGCCGTTATTGAGCATACGCAGGGATGGGCCAGCCAGACCCGCGCCCGTTACCGGATCAACGAGCAGGGGGAAGTGGTACGGAATCACTGGAAGCCGGAAATAAAGCCCAAACAGAAGGCCGAGGAATTTGAAAGCGCCACCGGCGAAAAATCCGCGCAGCGGATCGCCCAGGAGCGCGGGCACGCCGTCATTGCCCAGGCCGGATCATGGAGCGAACTTCATGAAAAAATGGCCGCGGCGGGCTTGCGTCTGGAAAAGAAAGGCTCCGGCGCGGTTGTCTTTGTCGGCGACATGGCGGTCAAGGCGTCCTCCATAGATCGGAATTTCGGCCTGTCCAAGCTCTGCAAGCGGCTTGGCGAGTTTGAAGCCGGGGAGTACCCGGAGGAAAAGCCCAAAATCGCGCCGGAGCCGGTCAGCGATGTCGCCCTGGAGGAATGGCGGCAGTACCGCGAGCAATGCGCCGAGGACGCGGAAAACCGGCGTCTGGCGCGGGAGAAGGCGGCGAGCGTCATCTTGCGGACCAGAATCAGACAACGGGAAGAAAGGGCGGCGGCGACAAGCGCCTTGGCCCGGCACGGCCTGCACATTCTGAACATCGCCCGCCATTTCCTCAAAATGCAGCAGAGAGAGGAACTGCACCAAGCGCGGGCGGCTCTGTCCAGGCCGCGCATACAGCCCCGCAAGCGTTTCAGGCAATGGCTTGAAGGACGCGGCAAGAGACTTGCCAATTTGTGGAAGTTCCGCAAACGCATTACCCCGGACATGCGGCTTGAAAGATTTACTTTTTCCAAAATCGGCAATCTGGAACAGCCGTACCCGGCCTACCGGGAAATGGTCAAAAAACGCTTTCCTGAAAAAATGGATGAATCACGGCTTGACGCCATGATCGCCTTGTGGATGCGCTGCACAGGATACACATATAACGAGGTCGGCAACGCGATGTACAAACAAGCCCGGCCCTTACGGAGAGAACAGGAGCACAGGAACTGGGAAGACTATCCGCAGCGCATGATCAACTACGCCTTCGGCGCGGCGGGCGACATCGACATTGCCGCTTTCAGGCCCACGCCTGAAAAAATCACGAGCTTCCATCAGGAAGCTGAAAGGCTGGAAGCGGAACGGGCAAGGGAGCGGATGCCGGAGCCGCAACGCCCGATGTTTCGCATGAGATAGCCCACCGGATATATCCGTAGCGTTTGCTGTGTCAGGCGCGCCAATAAAACACAGATGACGCCGTATCTATGCGAGCATCCAAACGAATTTCCAGAATCTATTTTCCCTTGACCACAGGGCGGGGCCATATATGCTCTGATAGATGATTAAAGGCATTTCCTTTAATCTTGCGACAAGTTGTATAAAATGTGCTGACCAAAGTGTCGCACTATTCTTTCTTATCGTCCAGAATGGGGAGGGTGAAAAACTGCACCCCGTCGATTTTTACCACCGCTCGCCAGCCTGCGGACGGGTTACGGGCTTCATACGCGTTGCCCTTTTTTTCCATTGGACCCAGGCTAAACATTCGGCTCAGCCATTGCGCGAAATCCTCGGCTGATTCGGCCGCTGTGTCGAACCGTTTCCTTTCCAGAGAATATTCAATCAACCGCCCGTCGCGAACGGTCAGGTGGGGCGCGGCGGCATAGCGCAGGCCAAGATTTTTCAGACGTGCGAACAGCACATCCGCATTTCCTTCTTTGGGCATTTTGTCCATCACGCCGCCTCCGCAAGAGGGAGAAAGACGGAGAGGCATATAAGCGCGGCGATTTTTTTCATCGGGTACTCCTGCTCAGGTTGTTGAGACTATGGGGCCTTGGGCTCCGCTACGGACAGTCGTTCCGCCCGCCGCGTGGCTGTGAGTGGTTCCGTCATCCCTGTACTACTGTTTCGCGCCGGAACTGTCCGTGTTTGGAAACAGCCGCTAAAGCACGGCGGGTACCACGTCATTTACGGCAGTCATTCTCACATGCCGGGATTGCATGGACTAAGGCCAAAACGTGTTCCTTCAAGGCCACCGTCCTCATCGTACCAGCAGGTAGCGCCGCAAAGCAGGCACCTGCTTCTGCCGTCGCGTCTTGAATTCTCGTTCAAAACAATGTGCCCATTGCTTTCATAGAACCTGTACAAGGCTTGGCAATCAACACAGACAGCAATCAATTCACCATTATGGATCAAAGGTTTTTCTTTATCCGCTTCCGACATCTTCTTTTGACAACTGAGGCAGTGTGCATTGGCGTCCTGCTGAAAATCGCGAATCAGTTGCTTCTCACGCATTTTCTGGACAGCTTGGCGCAGTTCTGGGGCTTTCAGCCTCCGATTTGCCGCTTCACGCACCCACTTGTCGTGATCATGTTCCGCAATGTCCGTAAGAACGGCTGGGTCGGTTACTCTTGCAATCGCATCGTTACGCAAAGAGCCCCATTGCCCGGTTTTCGCAATATCGCCAAGCGCCGTCTCGTCTGTCATTTTTTCCAAAGCCGCGCGGCTTATTCCCTCCCTGGCGTTCCTTACCACTGCCAAGATGGCCGATTGCTCGGTCAGGTTTTTCAAAGCCGCGTCGGCCACCGAGGTCTCTTGATCCGTTGAGGCAATTTCCGCCAATACGGTCTGATCTGTAATCCGTTCAACAGCCGCTTGCCGCACGCTTCTATCGCGATCTTTCGTGGCTACAGCAGCAAGGGTTTTCTGGTCCGTCAGCTTTACTGTTGCTTGGTAGCGTACTTCCCAATATTGATTTTGCAGGGCAATTCTGACCAACTGCGCTTGATCGGTAATGCCGGCGATGAGTTTCATTGTCGCCGCAACCCGGACTTCATTGTTGTCCGCGTGTTGCGCGACATATTGGAGCCACTGTGATTCCGTAAGCAGGTCGGCAACGATTTTTAAGGACGGTCTGGTATCCTGAGCGGTACTGGTTGTTTCACCCGTCTCTCGACCGTTCCAGAAGGAAATTTCCGGCGAATGAATGGCTATTTCAGCTAGCGCCTGTTGATCCGCATACTCGTTCAGATTTTCGATGATGCATCTTCTGGAGATATGAGAGTCGCAACCTTTGATAACATCGACGTATATCGACTGCCGTAACTTTTCATCTGCAAGATTTTTCGTAGCGGCCAAACGTATGTCGGGGTCTATATTGTTGCGTGCGATGTCAGTCAATAATGCTTGGTCTTGTAAACGGTTCAAAGCGTCAACGCGCACCGCATGAGGAGTATCCGCGCTTATGGCGAGCGTGTGCAGGATATTCTGGCTTTTAATGACACTGGCGGCGATTGTGCATACCTCAGGGTTGTGGTGCGTTTTCGCCACAGAGGCCAAATCGGACTCATCCCGCCAACCGCTGAGGATTTCCCGCATTCGTTTCTGCGCTTCCGAACGCAGGGCAGGGGAGTATACCCGGCTTTCGATATCGGCGAGCACATCAAGGGATTCCAGTTTTTTTACAGCCGTCGCCCGGACAGGATCGGAAAGTGCGGTTCTCGCCACTAAGGCGAGAGTTTCCTGATCCGCGATGCGTTCAACCGCCTTAATCGCTTTTTCGTCATTTTTACTTTTCCAGGCGGGCGTGAACAGCCACATGGCTACCTTCCTTTCTAGAGATTACACAGTTTCATTATCACAAAAGCCCTGATTCCAGATTTGGATATATATTTCGACAGGTTCACCTTCAATTTTTAAGCGCAGCTCCGGCACCCATTTTTCCCTTCTTCCGTCCAAAGTGATCTACGGACGCACTGAAATATCTCATCACTTCAGGGTACATACAGGGTAAAAAAAATCAAATCCATTTTTTTCAAAATATATCAGCATAATATGCAATAAAAAGCGTCGAGATGTAAGCGCCACGGCTAGGGCGACAAGCGGAGCCACACTCAAACGCTTTATGGCCCGCCCCTTTTCCTGCTTGCACTGAGCGCGGGCGCTAACGAAAACCGGACAATCGCGTGCCCACTTTTGCACCGCAATGTGTATCCCATAATTCCCTCTATATGTAAAATAAGATGGTTACGTCGGAAATTTTCTGGAAGTTCAATCCAAATCTATTGAGCAAAAAATACGAGCGCCATAAAGGATGAAAAGATAAATATTAACCAAGAAATACATACTGAGATAGTCCTGATTACAGCATTAGTTCTAGCTGATTTTTTATTATTCTGATACTTTACAAATTTTATATAATGCCAGCGACTTATGCTCTGCGGCAATATCCAAAAAATCAAACTGAAAATAAACGAAAGCAGTAATGAACTATACCCAAAAACATGTACACCACCCCTAACAGTCAATACGAAGTAAATTAACATAAACAGACCAATGGCGCCAAAGATTGTATGAAACCTAATTTTTTTATAATTATCAGGTGCTTCCATCAACGATACTGCATCCATAAATTCTGCATTTTTGCGTAAAGTTTTCTCCTCAGACATTAGCAGTCCGGAAGAAGAGAGAAAATCAATTGTAT
>JAISOT010000044.1 GCA_031275465.1 Desulfovibrio sp. | reverse complement strand
AGTCAACATTTTCAAAGTACTCGCCTCTTCTTCCGTCAATTCAATGCGTTTGGCTGGTGCTCCCATTTCAGTTCTCCTGAAATGGATATATCATATCTATTTTATGAACGCAATACTAGACTTTTTCTAATTATTCATTCGATTGCCCTGGCGCCGCCGCCAGGGCATGTTGACCTCGGCTGCCCGGTTGACGTACACTTTGCGCGACATGCCGCACAGCAGCCCCCCCCAAGCCGCGGACGAACTCCGGCGCCTTCTGCCCCCCTGGCGGGACAGCCTCCTGGCGCAACGCGGGCTTTCCCTCCATACGGCCAAGGCCTATACCGGCGACATGGAAAACTTTTTTCTTTTTCTCGGCGAATTGGCCGGCAAGGGCGGCGCGTCCGGCCCCCTGGACGAGGGAGAGATTTTTCTCTACCTTTCCTGGCTGCGCGCGCGCGGCAACACCGCGCCGACCCTGGCGCGCCGGCTTTCCGCGCTTCGCGCTTTCTTCAGTTTCGCGGCCGAGGAGGAGGTAATGGCCGCAAATCCGGCCATATTGCTGGACAACCCCAAAATGCCGGTTCATCTGCCGGAAGTGCTCAGCCGGGGAGAAATGGAGGCGCTTCTCAACGCGCCGGATATGACAAACAAATCCGGATGGCGCGACCGCTGCATGCTGGAACTCTTGTACGCCGCCGGCCTGCGGGTTTCCGAACTGTGCGCGCTGACCGTGGCGGATCTGGATTTGCAGCGCGGCCTGGCGCGCGTTTTCGGCAAAGGCGCCAAGGAGCGGCTCAGCCCCCTGCATGACCTCATGCAAAAAATGCTGTCAACGTATTTGCGCGACTGGCGGCCGAAGTTTGCTCCAAAAACGAAAACTCTTTTTCTCAACCGGTCGGGCGAAGGGCTCACCCGCCAGTACGTCTGGAAAATAGTCAAAAAATACGCCCTGGCGGCCGGCGTTTCACAAGCGATTTCCCCGCACACCTTCCGGCATTCCTTCGCCACGCATCTCCTGGAAGGAGGGGCGGATCTGCGCGCCGTGCAGCTGCTGCTGGGGCATGCCGACATCAGCGCCACGGAAATCTACACCCACGTTCAGACTGATCGCCTGCTCGGCATACACAGGCAATTTCACCCGCGGAGCCGGCAATGAGCGACGGCGCGAACACCCTTGTCACCTGCCACGCCAACGCCGACTTTGACGCTTTTGCCGCCATGCTGGCCGTACGGCGCATATATGAACGCTGCGCGCTGTTTTTTCCGGGCAGCCAGGAAAGGCCCTTGCAGAAAGTCTATGCGGATCTTGATAAAAACACGTACGGATTTGTGGAAGGATGCCCGAACTGGGAAAAATTTGACCGTCTGGTCCTCGTCGACACGCGGCAGCGCGGCCGGGTGCGCCATGTCGAACCCTTGCTGGAACGCCGGGGGATATGCATTGAAATATGGGATCACCACCCGGAATCCGCCGACGACATTGCGGCGGATTCCGCGCATATCGCCAACGTGGGCGCGGTCACCACGCTGCTCGCCCAACATCTCCAGAAACGGGGCGTCAGTCTGACCCAGGAGGAAGCCACGCTTCTGGGACTCGGCATTTACAGCGACACAGGCTCCTTCACTTACTCGTCCACCACGGCTGATGACCTTCTGGCCGCGGCCTGGCTGCTCGGACAGGGCATGAGCGTGCGCCGGATAAACGATATGGCGTCACACGAACTGACCAGCCAGCACATCCAGACCCTGAACAGATTGCTTGAATCCGCCCAGACTTACATAATGGACGGCAGCCCGGTGGTATTGGCCGAGGTGTCCCTGGAACACTATCTCGGTGATTTTGCTTCATTGGCGCACAAACTTATGGAAATGGAAAAGATTTCCGTACTCTTTGCCATAGGACGCATGGGAGATCGCATTCAGGTGGTGGCGCGCAGCCACAACGAGGCCTTTGACGTAGGCAAAATATGCGCGGCTCTCGGCGGCGGCGGGCACAGTTACGCGGCCTCGGCCTCAATTCGCGCCATGACCCTTCCCGAAGTGCGGGAAAGCATCCTCCGGCGCCTGCGGGAGCATGACGGGCCCGGCAAAACGGCGCGGGACTACATGACCGCCCCGGCCATAGGCCTTGACGCCGAAGCCACGCTGCATGAGGCCAATGAACTCATGCTGCATTTCGGTCTCAAGGCGGCTCCGGTCTTCAGGCACGGCAGGCGCGTCTGCATCGGGCTGCTGGACGCGCAGATGGCTTCGCGCGCCGTCGCCCACGGCCTGAGCGGAGAGCCTGTCAGGGAATACATGCGGCGCTATATACGCACCCTCCCTCCGGACGCCATTCTGCGGGAACTCAGCGACATTATCATAGGAAACCGCCAACGCCTTGTGCCCATTGTGGAAAGAGAGGAAATCGTCGGCGTTGTCACGCGGACGGATCTCATCAACATCTTCGCCAGCGAACCCGGCCTGATTCCCGCGCAAAAAGACAGGCACAAGGCCCGCAACGTGGGCAGGCAGCTGCATGACCGCCTCCCGGGAGAACTCCGCGACATATTGACGCTTGCCGGAGAAACAGGCGCGCGGCTCGGTCTGCCGGTGTATGCCGTGGGCGGTTTTGTTCGCGACATGCTTCTGGACAGACATACCCAGGATGTTGACCTTGTGGTGGAGGGCAACGGCATCGCTCTGGCGAGGGAACTCGCCCGCCAGTTGAACGGGCGCGTGCGTGAACACCAGAAATTCCTGACCTCCGTCGTCGTCTACCACAACGGCGAGGGGACGGAGGCGCGTATCGACGTTGCCACCGCCCGCCTCGAGTATTACGAATATCCGGCCGCCCTGCCGACAGTGGAATTGTCGTCCCTCAAAATGGATCTCTTCCGCCGGGATTTTTCCATCAATGCCCTGGCCGTGCGCCTTGACGGGGAACACTTTGGCGCGCTGGCGGATTTTTTCGGCGGATGGCAGGACATAAGGGACCGCACCATCCGCGTGCTCCATACCTTAAGCTTTGTGGAAGATCCCACGCGCTGCATCAGGGCCGTGCGCTTTGAGCAGCGCTATGGCTTCCGCATAGGCGCCGGCACGGAGAAACTCATCAAAAACGCCCTGTCGCTGAAGCTGATGGAACGCCTCTCCGGCGCGCGTCTGTTCAACGAATACAAACATATTTGCGAAGAAGCCAATCCCGTGGCCTGTTTCGCGCGCATGCAGGAAATCGGAATTTTGTCCGCCATAATCCCCGCCCTTGTCCTGACGCCGTCAAAAATTGCCTTGTTGCGGCGACTCAGGGAAACGGCGGCCTGGTATGCCCTGCTCTACTTGCGGGAAACGGCCCGGAGCTGGCTCGTCTATTTTTACGGCCTTACCGCGGGCCTGCCCTACAAAGCCGCCTCCGCGGCCTATGACGGGCTCGGCCTGCCGGAGACGGGAAAACAGGAAATTTTGCGCGGCCGTGAACAACTGCGCCATGTAAAGGATAATTTGTTGAAATGGCAAAAAAAAAATGACGCCGGCAACGCAAGAGTAAGCGATCTGTATGAATTGTTGCGCGCCTCCTCTCCGGAATGCCTCATTTACCTTATGGCCGCCGCGGACAGGGAAGAACTCAAAAAAACGCTTTCGCGATATATTACCCAATGGAGCAAGGAAAAACCGGACATTACGGGAGATGATCTCCGGCGTCTCGGTCTCGCGCCGGGGCCGGCGTTCAGCCGTATATTGCGGGCCGTGCTGACCGCCAAGCTGGACGGGACCGCCGTGAATGTGGAAAGCCAGTTGCGGCTGGCCAAAAAACTGATGAGCGGGACTGATTGATCTTCTTGTTGGTAATCATTCCATTAATCCGTTCCCAAAGACCAGGTGTCCAGAAACCGCTCGCCGGCGTCGCTTTTAAGCAATATTTCCGCAGCGGCGGGAAGTTCAGACGCCGCCGCGTCTTCTCCGTGCGCCCGGCAGGGCGCACGAACTTGGAGGTGTAAGTCCTCCGCAGACCCGTCACGGGGAACTGCCAGCCGGACGGCAAGGGTGTCCATCGCAAGGTGGAATCTGAAGGAAGCCGCAG
>JAISOT010000039.1 GCA_031275465.1 Desulfovibrio sp. | reverse complement strand
GCGGCCGCGATACATCTGAGGGGTATCGCTCGCAAGGCCCGCGCCGGCTCCGCAAGGCAGCGCCAAAACCGACGCCACATGGCGGCTACAAAAAGTGCGAAAATTTCTGGACACTACCTACTTTATACATATAATAAGGGGCAAGCATGAATTTTACCTGGGACACAGAAAAAGCCGTTGACAATCTGAGAAAACATGGGGTTGCCTTTGAAGAGGCGCAAACTGTTTTTCTGGATTGCAACGCGCTAAGAATATACGACCCCGACCATTCAGACGATGAAGACAGATTTGTGATGCTGGGATTGAGTTCAATACTCCGGCTGCTGGTGGTCTGCCATTGCTATCGGGAAAACGACGAACAAATCAGAATTATATCAGCCAGAAAAGCCACAAAGGCCGAATCAGCGGCCTACGAAAAAAGGAAATAGCCATGCGCGAAGAATATGACTTTTCAGAGGGTGTCAAGAACCCGTATATCAAGCAGCCCAAGACGGCGGTCACTATCCGGCTGGATACGGCGACGGTTGAATACTTCAAGGGGGTGTCAAAACAGGTGAATATTCCCTATCAAACATTAATCAATTTTTACTTGGCTGACTGTGCCGCAAAAAAAATGCGGCCGGAAGTCTCCTGGAGGTAGGCCGGACGGCAAGAACCGCCTGTGAGCGCCGCCCTTTTTTATTTCCGGCTTTCTCTCGGTAATGGCTGGACTTATGTGACTTCTGGCGGCCTCCATCAGAGAATAGCCCTGCAATTCCAAAGGGGCGCCCACGGAAAGCTCGCAGGCTTCTATCACCTTGAAAACGTCACCGCGTGATTCATCCAGATTTTTGCCCATTTCCGTGGCGAGCAGCACGGACAGTTCCTCAAAATGGGCATTCACCAGTTCCCGGAATTTGAAAATAACCTGAGTGCGCACGGCTACAGGTTTTGAGGACCATCCGGGGAATGCGCGCCAGCAGGAAGCGACGCCCTCCTCCACTTCTTCTTTGGTGCAGACGGGGGCCTCGGCGATTTGCTCTCCCGTGCTGGGATTCAACACAGCCGTGTACTTCCGGGCGCGGGAGTCTCTCCATGCATTATCCACGCAGTACTATAAACGTTTGACAGCCATTTTTCATTTCCTTCAAATTTGTGGTAAGCGGCTGCAGGCCTTTGGGTTCCTGAATTTGCCCCGCCGGCTTTCAAAAGGCGTTGCTGCCCGATGCTGCCGTCAAGCCCCTGTATATGCCTTGCCGCAAAAAATATCAAGACTAATATATGGCTATTTCATAAAACAGTTGTTATGTGGCTCCCGGAACATGCTACCATTGAAAGCGCGCCTCACGCTTTTCAGGACCGCGCCCGCCTTGCAGGATTGTCGTGACACGACGGAGAGTCAATTGCATCTTCGCGACAGTTGTGCCATAAATACGGGAGACAAAATGTTCGCGCCTCCCAACAAGGACAAGATATCAACGCAAATCATGCGGCAGATCAAGGATGCCGTCATGCAGGGCAAACTCAAGCCGGGCCAGTCCTTGCCCCAGGAAAAAGACATGGCTGCCGAATTCGGCGTCAGCAAACATACGTTGCGGGAGGCCTTGCGCTCCCTGGAAACGCTCGGTCTTATCACGATCAGGCGCGGGGCCGGCGGCGGCCCTGTTGTCAGTGAAATAGACTGGACCACGGCGAGGGATTATTTTTCCAGCTTTTTATACTTTCAAAAGTTTACCCTCGCGAACATTTCTGAAGTCCGCAAGCTGGTGGAGCCGTATATCGCGCGCAAGGCGGCCGAACACATTACCCGTGAAAACTTCGAGGAGCTGCGCGCCGCGCATGAAGCCTGCGTCAAGGCTTTTCACTCCAACAGAAACGTGGTTCGCAGCGAAACCGAGGTGCGGTTTCACGTTCTTCTCGGCAAGTACGCGGCCAATCCTTTTTTGTGGGTCATGCTTGACTTCGTCAACAATATGCTGGCCGACGCCAAACACAAGCTCAAACCCGGAAAGGATTTTTCAGCCAAGGTAATTGAGGCCCACCAGCGAATCCTTGACGCCATTGAAAGCCGGGATTCTGAAGCCGCCGCGCGGGTTATGTACGATCATATCTGTGAAGTGGAAGAAGGCTTGAATCTGCTTGAAAAATAAGCCCCGCCTTTTTGCCCCGGAGCGGTTTTTCCCTGAAATTGCCCAAGCGGCCGCGCAAGAAGGCGCAAGCGCGGTTTGTTCGCACGGCTTCGGGAAAAACCGGATATGTAATCTCAAAACGGATAGGCCCAGGAGAACCCATGTCGGAAATTCGGCATAACATTATTGACGACCTCTCCTCATTGACCACGGAGTCCTGGAGGACGTTTCGGATCATGGCCGAAATGGTGGAGGGTTTTGACACGCTGAACAGGCTCGACGCCAGCTGTATTTCCATTTTCGGCTCGGCCCGCGCGACGCCCGACAGCCGGCACTACAAGGACGCGGAAAGAATGGCCGCCGATCTCGTGCGGGCCGGTTTCGGCATCATTACCGGCGGCGGGCCGGGCATAATGGAGGCGGCCAACAAGGGGGCGCACGAGGCCGGGGGCGTGTCCGTCGGCCTGCATATCCATCTTCCCCAGGAGCAGGGCTGCAATCAGTATGTGACCACACGGTGCAATTTCAGATATTTTTTTGTCCGCAAGCTCATGTTCGTCAAATACGCCATGGCCTATGTGGTTATGCCCGGCGGAATGGGCACCATCGACGAACTCTCGGAAGCCTTCGTGCTGGCGCAGACCGGCCGCACGCGGCCATTCCCCATAATCCTTTATGATTCGGCCTATTGGGGCGGGCTGCTGGAATGGATGCGCTCCTCCATGACGGGAGAGGCTTTTATTCTGGAGAAGGAGATAGACCGCCTCATCACCGTCTGCGACACGCCGGAGGAAGTGGTCAGCCATTTGTCGAGGATTATTGTTGTATAGGCCGCGGCCCCGCGTTTTTGAGCCAGCCGGCCCCGTGCCCGCCCCGCCGGGCGGCCGCGCCTGGGAGGAGCTGATGGACAGGGCCTTGCTTCTCGCCCGCCGGGGAGCGGAGGCCGGGGAGGTTCCTGTTGGCGCGCTGGTTATAGGGCGGGGAGGGGAGATTCTCGCCGAGACCCACAATTCTCCGGCATGCCTGAGCGATCCCACGGCCCACGCGGAAATTCTGGCCCTGCGCGCGGCGGGCAGGGCCTTGGGCAATTACCGTCTCGGGGGTTGCACCCTTGTCGTCACGCTGGAGCCCTGCCCCATGTGCGCGGCGGCCCTCGTGCACGCGCGGCTTGACGGCCTTGTTTTCGGCGCGGCCGACGAGGCTGCCGGGGCCGTCGTTTCCCGGGCGGAATATCTGAACATGCCGGCAAACCGCAAAATCTGGCACATGGGCGGCGTGCGGGCGCGGGATTGCGCCGTTGTGCTGCGCGATTTTTTCGCCCGAAAAAGGGCGGGGGGCTAAACGCAGGCCGCAGGCCGGACGCGCAGCCGCAGCCTGCCGCTTTCCGGCGCGGGGCCGTCGTGTTCAAGGCCGCGCTCCTTCAACTCCGGCAGAAGCCAGGGCGGAATGTGGCTGCAGGTTATGCGCAACTCCGCAAAGGGCGTTTCGTTGAAAAAGGGCCGCAGGATTTTTTTGGAGGAAAGATCCGGATATTCCCCCAGAATGTCCAGGAGGTCGCACTGGTAGACGCCGGGTGAAATCTCCACGGGACGGGGCGCCGGAGCGGATCGCGCTGGAGCGGACGCTCTTTCCGCGAGCGCGTCAAGCACGTCCGGCTCTTCCGGAGAAAAGCCGTCCATCTCGCAGAGTCTGAAGCCCCGCTGATCCAGGGCGGAGCAGGCGACGCCGCTGATGGACGCGGCGAGAAGAATGCGCGTCCGCCCCAGGGCTTCAACCAGATCGCGCAGCCTGTTTCGCATGCCGGCCATATCCTGCCCCGGTTCCACGCAAAAGCGGATGCTCTTTCCGCAGATCCAGCCTTCGGCATGTTTGTGATAGACCGTCACCAGGGCATTGCCGGAAAAGCGCGCGAGATTGCCCTGACTGTCCGTGACCACGGCTACTGATGTGTATTTCATTCCACGCTCCATCCGGAAAACAGATTTTCGTCGCGCCGCAAAAAGGGGGCGGCCCGGCATTCCGCCCTGGCGGCCCGCGCCGTGTCCGGAGCGCAGGCAAAAAGGCCGCTGCGCTCCACAAGACGGGCAAAGCCGAGCATGCCGCAGTTGCCGGCCCGCTCGCCGATGCCCATGAGGGTGGTGTTGACGAAAGATGCTCCGGCCACGGCCGCGCAGAAGGAATTGGCCTCCGCCATGCCGAGATCGTTGTGGGCGTGAAACTCCATCTCCATCCCGGCCTGACCCAGCAGGCGCACGAGTGTCCCTGTCCGCTCCGGCGTCAGCACGCCCACCGTGTCGCTGATGCGTATCCGCGTGATCCCCAGTTCCCTGAGTTCGCAGGCCAGACGCAGCATGAAGGCCGGCTCGGCCCTTGAGGCGTCCTCAAAGCCGGCTGTCACCGCAACGCCCTCGGCAACGGCCAGGGAGGCGCATTCCCTGTAGCGGGCCAGGGCGGCCCCGGGCGTGAGGGCCAGTTTTTTGCGTATCTGCCGTTGGGAGACAGGCATGCAGATATGCAGGATATCCGCGTCACAGGCCAGGGCGGCCTCAATGTCCCGGGGCCGCGCCCGGTTCCAGGTGGAAACGAGCGCCGAGGCGCAGGCTTTCTTCACCGCGCGGATGCAGTCTCTTTCTTCCAGCCCCGAGATCGGGACGCCGGCCTCAATCTGGTAAACCCCGGCCTCGTCCAGCAGACGCGCCAGACGGACTTTCGTCTCAAGGGCAAAGGCAAAGCCGGGGGCCTGCTCTCCGTCGCGGAGCGTGGCGTCAATCACACGCAACGGCCGCATACCAGCCCTCCCGGCAGACGCGTTCGTGGAGAAAGCGAAATTCGTCCTCGCCCAGGCTGCGTTCCAGTTTGCGGCTCAGGTTGCGCACGGCCAGCAGCAGATCCGATGCCTGGCTGGCGTCGCAGGGCAGGCCGAGGATCTCGCAGCACAGGCGTATGGCCGACGCGCCCGAATGCGCACCGGGCACCACGCGCCTTCTGGCGCCCACGAGTTCCGGCGCGAAAGGCTCATAGAGCGCGGGGTCCTTGCGCAGCCCGTCCACGTGTATGCCCGATTCCACCGCGAATATGGCCTGCCCGATAACGGCCTTTGCGGGCGGCACAAGCGCGCGGGCAAGGGCATGGGCCATGCGCTCAAAAAGGGCGCGCGCGGAGGGCAGACCCGGCAGGCCGGCGAATCTCCTGGCGCCGGACGTGTGCAGGGCCATGACCACCTCCTCAAGAGGGGCCAGATTCCCCACGCCGGCGAAGGAGCAGACAAGGGTTTCCCCGCCGTCAAGCAGCCAGGTCAGGCCGAGGGCCGTGGCGCAGCCCAGGCTGTTGCCGAAGGCAAGCTCCAGAGGACGGGATTTCCCCAGTTCGCGCAGCCGCGCGAGGAAGCCGCGCCACTCCTCAAGCAGCAGGGCGTCGTCCAGGCCGAAAAGCCGCAGAGGGGCGCCACGCGGGCCTTCCAGCTTTTCCGGAGCGACATCCGCCGCGCGTTCCAGAAATACCGCCCTGGCGGGGCCGGCGTCCGCGCCAGGGCAGAGGTTTGCGCGTCCGGCGCGGTCTTCAACCCTGTCGATGCCCAGGCCGCGCAGGAGGGCGCGCCAGCACGCGGCGTCTTTCCGGCTGATGTCGCAGCCGGCGCGCCTGAGGCAGACAAGGGTGACGTCGACAAGCCGCACGGCGACATCCCGGTTATGCCAGCCGCGCCGCCGCGTCGCGCACGGCCTTGTCGATGCTCTCGTAAGTGGAAAACACGGCAATGCCTTTTCGGGCAAGCTGTTTCGCGGGCGAATCTCCAATGCGCATGGCCACCACCGCCCGGCAGTCCGCCACGGTTTCCAGCGCTCCGGCGATTTTGCCGGTTTCGGACACCGCGTCCGCCCTGCGCCCGCCGCACCGGCCGCAGCCTCCCCCGCCGCCGGGGGAGCGGCGCGTTTCAACAAGGCGCGTGGAAACGCCGTCGCTCTCATAAATGTAAAACTGCTCGGCAAAGCCGAAATGCTGATCCACCACCACGCCGCTGCGGGAAGCGACGGCAACGCGCACGGGCCGGCCCATTTTCCGTTCTGGGGCGGCGGGCGTCCGCGGCGCGATCTCCCGCAGGCTGAAAGAGCGGTCCTCGTCCAGCAGCCCGGCGGCGTCGGCCCGGCACTGCCTGCAATGGTACATTTGCGGGATGTGGGCTTCGCAGCGTTTGCGCAGGGCCGTGTGCTCCCTGTTGCTCACAAGCGGCATGTCCTCGAAGGCGCTGCCCTTCACGGGGATCATCTGCATGACGTTGGCGATGGATGCGCCGAGCGAGGCCGCCTTGCGCGCCACATCCTCCACATGGGCGTCGTTGACGCCCTTGATGAGCACAATGTTCACCTTGCAGGCAACGCCGGCTCCCGTCAGCAGCCTGAGGCCCGCGAACTGGTTGGCCATGAGGATGGCCGCCCCGGCTTCCCCCTCGTATGTTACGCCCATGTAGGTGACGTGTTGGCAGATGCGCGCGCCTATGGCCGGGTTGACCGCGTTGATGGTGACGGTGACGTGGCTCACCCCCATCCCGGCGAGTTGCGCCGCGTAGAGGGGCAGCAGCAGGCCGTTGGTGGACAGGCAGAAGACGATTTCCGGATCGGCCTCGCGCACCAGGCGCAACGTCTCCGCCGTTTCGGAAAAATTGGCCAGCGCGTCGCCCGGACCGGCTATGCCCACAACCGTCAGGTTGGGCATGGCCGCCTTGACGCGCGCAAACCGCGCGAAGGCCTCTTCGGGGGACAAAATCGCCGTCGTCACGCCGGGGCGGCTTTCATTGGGGCAGTCAAAGGCGCGCGCGCAGTAATTGCAACTGATATTGCAGGCCGGGGCCACCGGCAGATGCAGGCGGGCGGCCGTGCGGCCGGCCTTGGCGGAAAAGCAGGGATGCCGAGCCGTTTTTTCCGCATTGGAACGGGCGGGGCCGGGCGCGGCGTTGCCCGCGTCCTTGTGGTGCCTGGCGAGCAGCTCCGCGCGGAAGGATGCGTCGCGGCGGCTGATGAGGGCGTTGGCGAAGCTGTCCAGAAGCCGGAGCGCGCCGGAGTAGCCGAGGACGCGGATGCGCTGCCCGCCCACGTGGTCGTGCACGGGGAAGGCGCAGCGGATCAGGGGGATGCCGCGCTCCTGGGCCAGCCGCCGCCCGTCGGAGTTGCCGATGAGCAGGTTCGCGCCGTTTGCGGCCACGGCCGCGCCGATATCGTCAAAATCCGCAAAGTTCAGCACGCTTGCGCGCTCCAGCAGGGCGTTGTCCGCCGCCGGGCGGATTTCCCTTTCCAGGGCGTCCCTGAACGCCGGGCAGTTGCAGCCCGTGGCCGCCACGACCGGAACGAGGCCGTTTTCGCAGGCGAGGCGGGCAAGCCCGTACACCATGTCCGGTTCGCCGAATATGGCGGCCCGGCCCAGGGCGTTGTACTTGTGGGCGTCGATCATGGCGTCGAGGCAGCGGCCGCGCTCCCGCAGCGTTTCCTCGGGGATTGTTCCCCCGAGATCTTCCAGGGCCTTGAGAAAGGCGTCCGTGTCCCGCAGGCCGACGGGCATGTTGAGGCGCAGCAGGGGAACGCTGTGCGTTTCTTCCAGCCAGCGGCCGGGCGAATGGCTTTCGGGCGGAAATGTCGCCAGTTCCAGAGTGGCCCGCGCGCCCCCCATGCGGGCTATCCGCTCAAGCGGCGTTCCGCCGGCGGGCAGGCGCTCGTAGTCTGCCGCGTGCCCGCCGTCCAGATTGTCGGAAATATCCGGCAGCAGGGTGAAGGAAAGGCCGGCGGCGCGCAGGAGGTTTTTCAGGGCGCGGGTGTCCGCCGGGCTGACGGGGCCGGTGATGACGTTCAGGCCGTCATGCCGGACGCGGTTTACGGCCGTCTGGCTCACCAGGGCGTGGAGGGCGCGGAACCAGCCCTCGTACTGGGTGCCGGAGTATCCGGCCGAGGCGACGGCGACGATTTTCGCCGCGCAGTCCGGCCTGCTTTCGTAATAGCGCCGGACGATGGACGGCACGTCCTCGCCTATGGTTTCGGCCAGACAGGTCGTGGCGATGCCGATGACCTCCGGCCGGTAGAGTTTGATGAGGTTGTCCAGCCCCCTGACAAGATTTTTCTCACCCCCGAAAACCGTGCCCTCCTCCGTGAGGGAGGAGGAGGCGATATCCACCGGCTCGTTGTAATGCGTCGCCATGTGGCGGCGGATGTAGGTGCTGCACCCCTGCGAGCCGTGCAGCAGGCTCATGCAGCGGGCCACGCCGTAAAAGGCGCTCACCGCGCCCATGGGCATGCACATCTTGCAGGGGTTGGTATTGAGATTCACCATGCCGGAACTCATGGGGCTACCCTCGCGCGTAACGCCAGACGGGGCTGTTGACGGAAAGGTTGACTTCGCGGGTGAAATTTTCCACGCCTTCGTAGCCGGCGAGCGCGTGTTTGCGTTCGTGGTTGTGATCGCAGAAGGCGATGCCCAGCTTGTAGGCCAGGGGGCGCTCCTTGACGCCGCCCACCAGAATGTCCGCGCCTTTTTCGCGCATGAATTTTTCCAGCTCCGCCGGGTTCGCGTCGTCCAGAATGACGGTGTCCGGGCTGACCAGTTTGCCCAGCACCTCGTATTCGTCCGCCCTGCCGGTCTGCGTGCCCACGAGCACGGTTTCCATGCCCATCTCCCGGAACTGGCGGACAAGGGAGATGGCCTTGAAGCCGCCGCCCACGAAAATGGCCGCCTTTTTGCCCGCAAGGCGCCGGTGGTACGGCGCGACCAGGCGGGCCACCCGTCCGGACTCCCGCCGGGTGAAATCTGCGGCCTTGCGGCGCGCCGCGGGCGAACCGGCGAGATCGGCCACCTGCCGGATGGCGGTGCCTGTGTCTTCAAGGCCGAAGAAGCTGGCCTTTACCCAGGGGATGCCGTACTCCCGTTCCATACGCTCGGCGAGGTAGAGCATGGAGCCCGCGCACTGCACCACGTTGAGGCGGGCCGAGGGCGCTTTGAGCAGCCGTTCGTACGTGGCGTCGCCCGTGAATGTGGAAACGACGGGGATGCCGATTTCCCGCATGTAGCTTTTGATGATCCACATTTCCCCTGCCAGATTGTAGTCTCCCAGAATGTTGACGCCCTCCCGCTTCCCCCGTTTTTCGCGCGGCGGCAGCAGGCGCATCAGGGCGTCGCAGGCCAAGCGGTAGCCGGTGGACTTGTTGCCGGAAAATCCGGGGGCCTTCACCGGGACGGCGCGTATGCCGTATTTGCGTTCCGCCTCGCGGCACACGGCCTCGACGTCGTCGCCGATAACGCCCACGATGCAGGTGGCGTAAACAAAAATCAGCCGGGGCGCGTAAACGCCCATAACCTCGTCAATGGCCGAGGCCAGCTTTTCCGCGCCGCCGAAGACGACATCCCTTTCCTGCAGGTCGGTGGAAAAGCTGTTGCGGTAGAGTTGCGGGCCGCTGCTCAGGCTCCCCCGTATGTCCCAGGTGTAGCTGGCGCAGCCGATGGGGCCGTGCACGATGTGAAAGGCGTCCGCAACGGGGTTGAGAACCACCCTGGCCCCGCAGTACACGCAGGCCCGCTGGCTTACCGCCCCGGCAACGCTGGCCGCTTCGCAGCGGATGGGCGTGGAATCCCGGGCCGGGCTTTTTATGGAACTTTTGCGTTCTTCCAGTATGTGCGCGTACATGCCAGCCCCTTTGGGGTTACATCACCATGTCCATGTCTTCGTCCGCGCAGTCGCGGTCGTATCTGTCCATGAGCGCCCCGGCGATCATCTCCGCCAGGCGCATGGCCCCCCGGTAGCCGACAATGGGCATGCAGCTGTGCCCGTAGCGGTCCAGAACGGGAAAGCCCGCGCGCACCAGGGGGATGTCCTCGGCCCTGGCGATCTGCTTGCCGTAGGAGGTGCCGAGCAGAAGATCCACCGGTTTGTTTTTGATCCACTGGTGCAGTTCGAAAAGATCCGCCGAAGCCTTGACCGTGGCGTCCGCGACGCCGTATTGGCCGAGCAGGGCGTTCGCCTGCCGCGTGAAGGCCTCTCCCGGCGTGCCGGTGATGACGTATCCGGGTTTCATGCCCAGTTCCAGGGCAAAGGCGGTGAGGCCGAGAACCGTGTCCGGGTCTCCGAAAATGGCCAGGGTTTTCCTGTAGAAGTAGGGGTTGGCGTCCAGCATGAGGTCCAGCAGCCTTCCGCGCTCGTCTTCCAGCTCGCGGGGCACCCCGGCGCCCCTGGCCGCCGCCATGACAAGGGCGTCCGTGGCGGCGACGCCTATGGGCAGGGGCAGGTTGAGGAAGGGAATCCTGCATTTCTTGTCCAGGGCGTCGGCCGGGGATTCGCAGGCGAAGCGCCCCAGGGCCAACACGCGCTCGCAGCCGCCGAGGGCGCGGATTTCGTCAAGGGTTGTGCCGCCTTCGGGGTACATGGCGTAGGCGTTGGTCATGGGCGCGTCCATGACGTCGCTCTGATCCGGAAAAACGATGAGGGGAAGCCCCAGCAGGCCGAGCACGCGCTTGATTTCCCGGATGTCGCCGGGATTGACGAAGCCGGGGAAAAGGGCCGTCCTGCCGTTTTTGGGCGCGCGCGGGTCGGCCAGATAGCGGATGAAGCCCGAGAGCATGTTGGCGTAGCCCGTGATGTGGGAGCCGGCATAGCTCGGCGTATTGGCGTGCAGCACAATTTTGCCGTCCGGTATGGTCATTTCGAGGATATAGGCGTTCAGGTCGTCGCCGATGGTTTCCGAAAGGCAGGTGGTGTGCACGGCGATGACGTCCGGGTCATAGATGTCGAAGATGTTTTTGACCGCCGCGCGCAGATTGGGGCCCCCGCCGAAAACCGAAGCCCCTTCGGTGAAGGAGCTGGAGGCCGCGATGGCCGGCTCCTTGAAATGCCGCGTCAGAAAGGTGCGGTGGTAGGACACGCAGCCCTGGCTGCCGTGGCTGTGGGGCATGCATTTGTGCACGCCCAGGGCCGCGTAGAGAGCGCCCACGGGCTGGCAGGTCTTGCAGGGGTTCACGCGCAGCGCGCCGCGTTCCACAATGGCTTTCGGCGTCAGGTCAAGCATGGGGCGCGCCTCCTTCCGTGGCGTCCTTCTTTTTCCAGGGGGGCGTCACCATGCCCCAGGCCGGGGCCTGGAGGCCCATGACCAGATCCCGGCCGAAGATCACCGCGCCCCTGAAGCCCGCGTAGGGGCCGCTGTAGTCGTAGCTGTGCAGTTGCCGGGAGAGGGTGCCGCCTTTCTGCAGCACGTACTTGTCCTTTATGCCCGAGAAAAAGATGTCCGGCTTGAGCAGTTTCGTGAATTCCTCCGTCTCGAAGTGGTTCAGGTCGTCAACGACATAGGAGCCGTCCGGCATGTCGCGTATCATGCCGCGGTAGTTTTCAAGCTCAATGCTCCGTCTGAGCTCCTCGTAGCGCTCCCTGCTCAGAAAGACGCGGTAGCGCTTGGGGTCCTTTTCCACCTCAAGCTGCTCGATGTTTTTGCTGTCCGCGTCTTCCCTTATTTCCGGGATGACGTCCCTGCCCTCGTAGTCGTCGCGGTGGGCGAACTCATAGCCGGCCAGCACCGTGCGCACGCCCAGGTTGTCGAGAAGCGCCTGGTAGTGGTGCGCGCGGCTGCCGCCCACGAACAGGGCCGCCGTTCTGCCCGCGAGCCTGCTTTTGAAAAAGGCCATGTCGTCGGCGATTTCGGCAAGCTCTCCGGCGATGACCTCCTCGGTGCGCCGCTTCAGCTCATCGTCGCCGAAGTATGAGGCGACGGCGCGCAAAGAGGCGCACACGGCGTCGACGCCGATGAAGTTGACCTTGAGCCAGTCGATGCCGTAGGCGGTTTTCATCATTTCCGCGACATAGTTGATGGAGCGGTGGCACTGCACCAGGTTGAGGCCGGCCAGATGCGAGCGTGAAATCCGCTCCACGCTGCCGTTGCCGGTGAACACGGAAACCACCTCGTAGCCGATGCGTTTCAGGATGCGCTCCACCTCCCAGCCGTCGCCGCCGATGTTGTATTCGCCGAGCAGGTTGAGGGAATATTTCGTCTCCGGCGGCGTGTCGTCGCTGCCGATGATGCGCTTCATCAGGCCGTTGTTGGCTATGTGGTGCCCGCCGCTCTGGCTGACCCCCTTGTAGCCTTCACAGGAAAAGGCCACGCAGGTGATGCCGTAGAGCTTTTCCGCTTCCGCCGCCACGGCGTGGATGTCGTCGCCGATGAGGCCCACGGGGCATGTGGAGCAGATGAACACGGTTTTGGGCCGGAATATTTCCACCGCTTCCCTTATGGCCTGGCGCAGCTTTTTGTCGCCGCCGAAGACGATGTCCGGCTCCTGCATGTCGGTGGAAAAGCAGTACTGGATGTAGTTTTTTCCGTCCGGGCCGGGGCGGGCCTTGTTGCGCCGCGTGCCCCAGGAGTAGAATCCGCAGCCCACGGGGCCGTGGGTTATGGTCACCGCGTCGCGTATGGGGCCCACCACGACGCCCTTGCAGCCGGCGTAACAGCAGCCCCTGTTGGTCATGATGCCCGGTACGGCGCGGGTGTTGGCGGCTATTTCCTGTACGCCGCCGTCCGTGTTTTCCACCCGCAGGATGTGATCCTTGCGGTTTTTGAACACCTTCGCGTTATACCGGCCCAGTATTTCAGATTTTACGTCCATCGCGCGATCCCCCGTCATATGATGTCCGCCTTTTCGCCCAGGCGCACGCTGTACGATTCCGTGACCGGCAGGACGAATATCTTGCCGTCCCCCGGATTTTGCGTCTGGTTGACGGCGATGATGACGTCCACGGCGTCCCTGACCCGCTCGTCGGGAACAATCAGGGAAAACAGGCGCTTGGGAATGAGGCGCGTGGATTCCGTCATGGTTTCGCCCGCCGCCGTCAGGGGCAGGTTGCCGCTGTCCATGATCAGTTTGAGCAGCCCCGGGTCAATGAGCTTCTTGCCGCGCCCCAGGCAGGCGGCGCAGGAAAAGCCCAGAAACCCCGCCGCCGTCAGGGCGTTTTTGGTCTGGTTCACCTTGGCGCTACGCAGCATGGCCATAACTTCCTTCATGGCGTCTCCCCCGTTACAGCCCGGCTTTTCCGGTGCTGACCGTCCAGGCCTCCTCCACGGGGGAGACGAAAATCCGCCCGTCGCCGAGGTGCCCCTCTCCCGTTCTGGCCGTGCGCAGGATGACGCTGATGACGTCATCCTTGTCCGCGTCGCTAACCACCATGAGGAGCATCTGCTTGGGCAGCTCGTCATAGCGGATTTCGCCGACGGTAATGCCTTTCTGCTTGCCGCGTCCGTAAACGTCCAGCTTCGTCACCGCCGGAAACCCGGCGTTGAGCAGTTCCGTGAGCAGAACATTGGTTTTTTCCGGGCGGACAATGGCGCGAATCATCAACATACGGCGTCTCCACAGTGTTTGCGGTTGTTGCTTCGCCGGAATCCGGCGCGCGGTTTCAGGCGTCCTGAATGCCGTGCTCCATCAGCAGGGCTTCCAGCCTGTCCTGCGTCAGGGGGCTGGGGACGACAAACAGGTCGTTGCCGTCGATTTTTTGGGCCAGGGCGCGGTACTCGTCGGCCTGCGGGCAGCCGGGGTCGTATTCGATGACGGTTTTCCTGTTGATTTCCGCCCGCTGCACCATGTTGTCGCGCGGCACAAAGTGTATCATCCGCGTGCCCAGCTCCCTGGCCACGGCGGCAACCAGCTCGGCCTCGCCGTCCACCTTGCGGCTGTTGCAGATAAGCCCGCCCAGGCGCACGCCGCCGGTACCGGCGTACTTGCGTATGCCCTTGGAAATGTTGTTGGCCGCGTACAGGGCCATCATCTCGCCGCTGCACACGATGTAGATTTCCCGCGCCTTGCCCTCGCGTATGGGCATGGCGAAGCCGCCGCAGACCACGTCGCCCAGCACGTCGTAAAAAACGTAGTCCAGATCGTCGGTATAGGCCCCGAGGCGCTCAAGCAGGTTGATGGAGGTGATGATGCCCCGCCCGGCGCAGCCCACGCCCGGTTCCGGCCCGCCGGACTCCACGCAGCGTATGCCGCCGAAGCCTTTTTTGAGCACGAGGTCCAGCTCGATGTCCTCCCCCTCCTCGCGCAGGGTGTCCAGCACGCTGGTCTGGGCCAGCCCGCCGAGAATGAGGCGGGTGGAATCCGCCTTGGGATCGCAGCCGACGATCATGATGTTTTTTCCCATGGAGGCAAGCCCGGCGTTCAGATTCTGCGTTGTGGTGGATTTGCCGATGCCGCCCTTGCCGTAGATAGCAACCTGTCTCATGGCCTTTTCTCCCCGATTGCGCCGAAAATTCGCGTGTTTCGCCGGTGGCGCTCCGCCGGCCGCGATGCCGGGTACGGAGCAAAAGTCGTGCCGACGGGAGCGCCCTGGCGACCCATGAGGCAATATGCCGAAAATTCAGGAGAAAAAAGACAGCGCGCGGGGTGGCCCGCTATCCGTAATTTACATTTATGTACAATGTATTTCGGAAAATGCGCCGACCGACATTGCAATACTACGAAATTGCGGAAAGTTCTTCAAAAACGACAGCTCGGAGGTAGAAAAAGAGGGAAGGTGGCATAAAATACATTTTTGTGGGAATCTCCCTGCCCCGGCCCGCGGAAGGTCGGCGGGGATTTTTGCCGCGAGACGCGCGGCCGCGCGAGGGGTTGCGCCTGCCGCCGTCACGGCGGGGGAGTCCCCCCGCCGTGACGGCGTTGTAATGTCATTCGCTCTAGGTGGCGGAGGTTTCGGCCGTCACCCTGGCCACCAGCAGGGTCAGGTTGTCCCCATTATCGGTCGTCGTCGTGTAGGCGTCGTAGTCCGCCAGGCTGCCCAGGTCGGCGCCGATGGCCGAAGACGGGCCGATGACCACGACGTCCATGTTCTCCAGCCTGCCGCTCTCCAGCATGCTTTCCACGGATTCCATGGTCTGCATGCCCAGCAGAAAGTCCACACCCTCGCCGCCGTCCACAAGGGCCGAATTGGCGCCGCTGTTGAGCACGAAGAGGTCGTTGCCCTCGCCGCCGTAGGCTTTGCCGGAGGCGTGCAGGGTGATGGTGTCGTCGCCCGCGCCGCCGTAAAGGGTGGAGTCGCCCATGCCGATAATGGCGTCGTTGCCGGCCCCGCCGTAAACGTCGCCGCTGTAGGCGCTGATGGTGTCGTCGCCGTCGCCGCCGTAAAGGGTGGTGGCGTCGCCCGTGCCGACTATGGTGTCGTCGCCCGCGCCGCCCAGCAGTATCTTCTCCGCGTCCGTCTGGAGCGCGAGGACGTCTTCGCTGTTGCCGCCGCCGGCCTCCGTTGCCGCCAGTGTGATCTCGAGCGTCGCCTCCGTCGGCTCTCCCTTGCCGTCGGTCGCCGAGAAGACGAAACCGTCGCGCAGCTCGTTGCCCTGATCCCTGAGCACGGCGTCAAGGGCGCTGAGTTCCGCTTCCGAACCGCCCAGCCTGTCCGTCGCGTAGACGTATTGGCCCGTCGCCGGGTCAACGGTCAACCGGCCGTAATCGCCGTCTATGTCGGTTTTTCCGGTTATCCCGGTTCCCTCGACTGACAGCCGGACGGCGTCGCCCTCCGCGTCGGTGACGGCAAATTCGCCGCTGCGGGAATCAGCGGCGGGGATCAGCGCCACCTCCGGAGCCTCGTTGGCGCCGGTGACCGTCAGCGTCTGTGCCGCGCTGTTGGTTGTCGCGCGCCCGTCGCTGACGGCT
The DNA here is from genome assembly GCA_031275465.1 of Desulfovibrio sp. Classification (GTDB taxonomy): domain Bacteria; phylum Desulfobacterota; class Desulfovibrionia; order Desulfovibrionales; family Desulfovibrionaceae; genus Desulfovibrio. The sequence continues at coordinate 13,173 of JAISOT010000039.1, read as the reverse complement.
ATCCGGAACGTGAAGCCATTGGACGTGCCCGCCCTGTACTGAAGGGTCAGCGCCTCATCTGGGGCAAAGGCGTAAGCCCATGCGTTGCCGCCGGAAGACGTCAGCGTGAACACGCCGACGCCGGCTATCGCGCATTCGCCGTCCGCCGTCACCGGATAGGACTTTCCGCCGTAGACGATGCTCAGGGTGTGCTGATCCGCCTGCCCCGCGAAGGTTGTATCGGCATCGCTGAAGGAAACGCTGCCAGCCAGGGCGCCGGTGACCTTGGCGCTGACCGTCGGCGCGTCGTTGGCACCGGTGACGGTGACCGCCAGGTTCGCGACGGGGGCGGTGGAGCCGTGGTTGTCGCTGACCGTGACGGCGAAGTTCTCCGTCGCCCTGTAGCCCGCGCCCAGGCTGTCGTCCGTAGCCTCGTACCGGTAGTTGCCGTTCGCGCTGTTGTAGTACAGGGTGCCGTGCTCTCCCGTCACCTTGTGGTCGTAGCCCGACCTTTCGGTTGCGGACACGGCGTCGTCCACGCTGTAGGTCAGGCTGTCCCTGATCGCGGCGCCGGTGAAGTCGCCGTCTGTGTCCTTGCCCCCGAACCGGCCGGTGACGGTGGAGTTTTCGTTCACGGATGCGGCCGCGACGGTCAGGGTCGGGGCGCTGTTTTCGCCGCTGACCGTGACCGCGAGCTGAAGCCCGTCGCTCGCGGCGCCGTGGCCGTCAACGGCCCTGACGGTGAAGACGTCCGCCGCCGTGGAGTCTTCGGCCACGTTGCCGTTGGGCACATACAGGTTGGAGCCGTCCGCGTTGTAGTACAGGGTGCCGTTGGCTCCCGCCACCTTGTAGCCGTAGCCGGCCATTTCGCCCGTGGCCTGGGCGCCGTCCACTCTGTACGTCAGGTCGGGCTGATCCAGCGCGTCCGGATCGTGCTTCTCGAAGAAAGCGTCAAAGCCGGTTCCCGGCGTCGGGGCGTCGCCCTCGTCGGCCGTGTAGCCGGCCGGCCCTCCCTTCAGGCTCAGGACAGGTCCGTCATTGGTGTTGGTCACCGTGACCGTGATGGTCTGTTCCGTGATTCCGCCATGCCCGTCCTTCACGGCGATGGTGAAGCTTTCGTTGACGGGCGCGCCCACTGCCAGCCCGTTCACCGCGTCGGCGTCCGGGGTATAGGTGTAGGTCAGATTGCCGTTGCCGTCATAGCCGAGCGTCAGCGCGCCGTACGTTCCGGACGCGTTCACCCCGGAGGCCGCGCCGAAGGACGCGCCCGCGAAGTCGTTCACTTCGGCGTTGCCGGCGGCGGCCGCGAAGGTCATTGATCCCTTCGCGTCGTCCACGTCCGTGACGGCGAGCCGTCCGGTATAACCGGCGTCGTCCGTCGCGGACGGGGTAAGCGTGGAGCCGCTCTGGACGCTGATCACCGGGTTGTCGTTGGTTCCCTCAATGGCGACATGCAGTTGTTCGGCATGCTCCGCGCCGTACTGGTCGCGGACCACGATGGTGAACGTGTCCTGCGCGCCCTTGTCGGTATTCAGGGCCTGCACGTTGTCCTTGCCGTTGTGCAGGGTGTAGGTGTAGGTGCCGTCGCCGTTGAGCGTCAGCCTGCCGTACGTGCCTTCCAGCGTGCTTACGTAGCCGTCGTTGGTCTGGATGTACACGTTCACGCCGTCGCCGTCCGCGTCAAACGTGGCGTAGTTGCCGGTGTAGGCGACGTCGCCGTCGGTTTTGTCGCCTTCCGTCGCCCCCGGCTGCCCGAGCGTGATCTCCGGCGTGGTGTTGGTGCCGGCGATGGTGATCTTCAGCGGGGCTTCGTCGGTGTTGCCGTGCCTGTCCGCAACCACCACCGTCGCGTTGACGACGACCTTCTCGCCGGGTTCCAGCTTCGCTATTTCGGCCGGATCGCCCGTGAAGGTGTATGTGCCGTCCGTCCCCATGACGAGCGTGCCGAGGTCGCCGGGCTGCGCCGTCGCGCCCGTGCTGCCGTCCGCGCGCACGTAAAGCGTGGTCGGGTTGTTCGCGGGATTGGCGTCGCCGTCGCCGAAGGAGAAGGTCAGCCTGCCCTGATCAATGTCATCCTCATCATAGGCCGCGGCCTTGCCGGAAACCGTGTATTCCTCAGTCCGGCCGTCCACTTCCGTGACATGCAGGGACGCGCCCCGGCCGGCGTTGCCCTCAAGGTCGTTCAGGCTGAGCATGGGCGCGCCGTCCGTTCCCCGCACGGTGACGGCGAGCGGCGTATAGTCGTGCCCGCCCTGGCCGTCCGCCACGCGCACCCAGAAGACGTCCTGCCTGCTCTCGCCTTCGGCGAGGGCCTGCACGTCCGGGCTGGCGTTGTTGAGCTTGTATGTGTAGTTTCCGTCCTCGTTCATGAACAGGGTGCCGTACCCGCCCACGATGACGTTGGCGTAGCCCGAACCGGGCGCGGGGTCGGCGGGGTCGAGCCCGGACGCCGAGAGGGCGCTGAAGGTGAGCGTGTCGCGCCCCTCGTCGCCGAGGTGGATGTCCGTGTCCGCGGCCGTTACCTTGCCGCTGAAGCTCAGAGCCTCATCTTCCTTCACCCCGGCGGGCGCCGGAACGCTCAACACCGGGTCGGTGTTCGTTCCCGACAGGACGACGGACACATCCTGCCGCGTGAAGCCGCCGTGGCCGTCGCTCACCCACAGCGGAACCGTATCCGTGTACGAGCTGTTGTAGTCCGGCAGGCCCGGCTGCAGCGCATACGTCCAGGTGAAGGTCGTTTGGCCGTCCGCGTCCGCCTCCGGCGTTATGGTGTATGTGCCGTACCGGCCCGCGACGGTGTACGTGCCGTCGGCGTTGTGCGTCACCGGGGGGCCGTCCGGATAGGTATGCAGGGTCAGGCTGTCGGCCTCATTGTTGTCCAGGTCGCCGGCCGTGAACGAGCCGCCGGTCGTTGCGGCGTTCCAGTCCATGTAGGTGTCGGCGTCGGCGTCCGTGTTGGACTGGGTCAGACCGGCCGCGTCGGCGCGGGACGTCACAAAGGGCGCGTCGTTCGTGCCCGTGATGGTGACGGTGATGGTCGCGCCGGAGGACGTGGTGAAGGTTTCCGTGATGGTCTGGGCGCTGCCCTCAACGTATACCGGATTGCCGTCCGCGTCAAAAACCGGATTGCCGACAGCGTCCGTCTCCTGCTCCGGCCCTTGCAGCCGCTGCACGTCCGGATGGTCGTTGTTGAGGGTGTACTGCCATTCGCCGTTGGGCAGCAGGGTCATGGAGCCGTAGTCCGCGCTGATGACGCGGTCGCTGTATCCGGTGTCCTCGTTGTGGCCCGTCAACACCAGATCGGAGTCGTGGCCCGCCCCGTCCAGAAGATCGCCGGAAGCCGTGTAAACGGCGTCTTCCTGAACGACGCCGGCGTCGCCTGTGCCGCCTGTGCCGCCGGTGCCGCCGCCGGTGCCGCCGCCGGTGCCGCCTGTGCCGCCGCCGGTGCCGCCGCCGGTGCCGCCGTCTCTGAACTCGTCCATGTCAACCGACAGCGTGAACGGCTTTTCGGTCACGGCATTGTGCTCGTCCCGCGCGAAGATCCTGAACTCATCGGCCTCGCCTTCCGGAATACCGGAAATTTCGACGCCCGGCTTCAGCGTGTAGGTGTAGGAACCGTCGCGCTGCACGGTCAGCGTGCCGTATCTGCCCTCGACGGACTGCACCGCGTTGCCGTCCAGCCGTCCGTTGTCGGTTTCATCCTGCACGGCGAAGAAGGTCAGCTTCGCGCCGTGATCCGCGTCGCTCGCGTCATCCCCGAGATTGCCCCGCAACTGCCACAAGTTGATCTTCTCCAGATCGCCGTCGGCCTCGCTGGTGAACGCCGGCGCGTCGTTGGTGCCGGTGATGGTGACGGTGATATGGCCGCCGGCGGTTTCGTCCTTGCTGGCGTTGCCCGTCGTGTTTGTGGCCGTGACCGGCACCTTGATGGTGACGGTTTCGCCCAGGGCCAGATTGTTGATGACGTCCGCCAGAGCGCCGTTTTCGCCGCGCGCCGGGGTAAAGGTGTAGTGGCCGTCGGGATACAGCGCGATGTCGCCGTACGCGGTGCGATAGCCCTCGCTCTGGCCGCCGTGGGCCGCGTCGAACGGGGGATCGGCCAGGATGCCCGCCGCGTCCGCTTCCACGGCTGTCGGCGTATTGCCTTCGATTGTGACTCCGCCGGCGTCGTCGTTCGTGCTGTACGTGTAGGCCGCGCCGTTGGCGGTTTGATCCGTCGCGTCGGGATCGCTCACCGCGAGCTGGCCAGCCGTCACGGCCTTGCCGGCATCCGGCGCGTTGGCGCCGAGATGGTGGCCCGGATCGGGCGTGGCGGAATCGTCGTCCGCGACGCCCTCGTCATAGTGGAGGAAGCCCGGATACGCCGGCGCTTCCGGAGCGCGCGTCACGCCGTCTTCACGCAGTTCCGCCTCGCCGCCGACCGAACCCGGATCATCCTGCCCGTTGATGGTGATGGTGACGGGCCTGATTTCGGAATACGCGCCGTCCGCGTCCGCCACGCGGACGTAGAAGACGTCTTCAACGGATTCGCCGTTGTTGAGGGAATTCAGATCCGCGGTGCGGTGGTAGGCGTACTGGCCCGTCTCCGTATTCAGTTCCAGATAGCCGTATTTGCCGTACAGCAGGAAGGTGTCGCTTGTGAGGTTGAACTTGCTTTCGTCCAGGTTGGAGGGGTCGCCGTCGGACGCGAGCAGATCGTTCAGCGTCGCGCCCGGCTTCGCCGGCTCCACGAGAGAGAAGCGGAAGCCCGAGTCAACGGTTGCGGATTCCCATTCGCCCGCGCTCTCATTGTACTGCCCGGGCAACTGTTCGTAATCGGTCACTTTTATGCGGCCGGACACTGTGGCGTCATCTTCGGGCATGGCCTGCGCCGCGCTCGCAAGGTCGATGACCGGCCTGTCGTTGGTGCCGGTGATGGTGACGCTTACGGCGCTGGAATCAATCGCCGTCCCCTCTTCCACGATTTGTACCGTGAAATTGTCGAGCTTTTGCTCGCCGCGTTCCATCATCTGGATGTCGGGGTTGTCGTTGTCCAGCTCGTACTCATACTTGAAGGGCGGGGTTTCGCCGTTCACCTCTCCGTCGTTCACGCTGACGCGCAGGGTGCCGTGCGGCAGTTCAATGTCAAGGCTCGCCCGGCCGTCCAGCAATTCGTTGAGGTCGTACTCCTCGCCGCCCGCAACGATGACGTAGTGCAGCTTCGCGTCGGGGCCGCTTTCGCCCAGCGCCGCCCGGTCCGAGACGTCCGCGTCCGAGGCGCCGATGTGGCCTGTGGCCGTGGGCTTGCCCACCTCATTCTCGTACTGCGCCTCGTATACGCCCTGATTGTCCATCCCCCGCGTGTTGGCGGGCAGGTCGACGCCGGCTTCCACAACCGGGCCGTCCGGCGCGAGCAGGCTGGCGTTGATCTGGGTGGGATCCTCGCTGCCGAGCACGGCGAAGGTCAGCGTCTGGCTGTCATGGGCGCCGAACTGGTCGCGTATGGCCACGCTGAAGTCGTCATAGCCCGCCTCGCCCGCGTCCAGCTTGCCGGCGCGGGCCGGATCCAGCCTGTATTCGTAGGAATACGCGTCGTTGGCGTGGTCCGCGCCCCCTGTGCGGGTGATGTGCAGATCGCCGTATTCGCCCTTGATGACCATGACGTTGTCGCCGCTCGCGCCGGCGAGATCCGTGTCCGCGTCACCCGTGTTTCTGGACGTGACCTGGATGTCGTGCCCGGCCTTCATGTCGCTCGTGTCCGCGTCGCTGATGCGCAACACGCCCGTGGCCGTCTGCCCGGCCGCGTCTTCGTCGGCGAACAGGCCGGCGATCAGGCCGTGGTCCTGTCCGGCGTCGGCGTCCGTTTTCGCGGACAGATCGAGTTTCAGCAGGTTTTGTATTCCCGCGTTTTCGATATCGGTGGCCGGGTCAAGCGTCAGCTCGGGCCTGTCGTTGGTGCCGTGGACGGTGACCTTCAGCGTGCCGGCGTTGGACGTGTTGGTGCCGTCGGAAACCTTGTACCCGATTTCCGCCGTGATTTTTTCACCCTCGGCCAGACTGTCGATATAGCGGGCGCCGGGTTCCAGAGTGAAGACATAGTCGCCGTCCGGCGTCAGGGAGACATGGCCGATGACCTCTCCGGCCACGGTGACGTCGTAAACGCCGTCATTGTCGGCGTCCGCCAGCGCCGCCGGAACCGTTTGGCCTGCGTTGTTCCTCAGCGTTATCGCGCCGGTCAGCGCGAAGTTCATTTCATTGTCCTGGCCGCCCACGACATCGTCCTTGTCCGTCACATGGTCAAGCAGGGAGCCGGTAACGCTGAACTCGTGATGGGGCCCGTCCACAGGCCCGTTGGGATCATCCGCATTGCCGTCCGCGGTGGCCGCGTTTTCGGCCGCATGGATGAAGTCCCCGTCGCCCCAGCCGGAAGCGGGCCTGTTTACGGCGTACACGCCGTCCTCCTTGACGGCGGCTTCCTCGACGCCGGTCACGACCGGCGCGTCGTTGGTGCCCTTGATGGAGATTGCGAGATCCCGCTCGGCATAGGCGCCGTGCTGATCCTGCACCGCCACGGGGAGGTCGATGTTCACAACGTCGCCGCTGTCCATGCCCTGCACGATCCCGCTGTCGTTGTACAGCGTGAAGTCGGCCTTGCCGGTGGATGCCCCGATGTTGACCTCGCCGTAGTATGACCCGCGCGTCGCCGTTGTGGGCGCGGTTGTCGTCCATTCCGGACCCTCGGCTCCCTGTATCAGATAAAGCCTGGCGGCGAGCGCGCCGCTGCCCGGCAAATGGGCGCTGTAGGTCAGCTCGTCGCCCGCGTCCGCGTCCCGGCCCGTGAGCCGGACGGAGAATGTTTTCGCGCCGGTGGTATTGTCTCCGTCTTCCGTGGCGACAAGCTCGGCGGGTTCGTCCAGCGTGGGCGCCTCGTTGCTGCCGTGCACGGTGATCCGGATTGTCCCCTGGCCGGTGGCGTTGGCCGCGCCGGAATTGTCCGTGGCGGTGACGGCGAAGGTTTCGGCGGCTGTCTTGCCCTCGCCCAGGCTGTTTGCCCTGGCGGGGTCGAGCACATAGGTATATGCGCCGTCGGGCAGGAGATACAGATCGCCGTAGTTGCCGTGGAGAACGACGCAGTTTTCGTCCGTCCCGGGATACAGGGCCGTCGCGCCGCCTTGCAGGCCGAAGGTCAGGAGGTCGCCGTCCGCGTCCGCGGCCGACACGCTGCCCGTGGCCGTAAACTTGTGCTCGCCGGCGACCGCGTCCCCCTCTTTCGTTTCCGTATGCTCGGCCGGCGTCAGCGTGCCGGTGCGCCCGCCCTGCGCGTACACGCCGGCTTCCTTGACCTCGCCGGTCGCGGCGAAGCCGTCGTCAACACTGATGACCGGCCTGTCGTTCACGTTGCTGATGGTGATGTGCAGTTCGGCCTCTGCCGTATCGCCGTCCCCGTCCAGGAAGGAGTAGGGGATGTTGATGGTGTGATCGCCGTGCTCCGGCTCGTAGGCGGGATTTGCCTCAAATCTGTACGTTCCGTCCGGTTCGAGGGTAATCGTGCCTACGGGCTTGTCGCCGTTGGCGTCCACAACGGCATAGACGTTGCCGCCCGCCGGCTCCAGGAAAAATTCGGTGTTGAAGCCCTGCTCCGCGTGAGGGGCGGCATTCTCATTGCTGGTGGTCGCCCCGTCCGCGTTCCAGGTCACGGAAGCCGTCCCGGAACTTCCCTCATAGCCGTCCGCGCCGGACGCGTCTCTGGCGGCGGGGGCGCCGCCCTGGCCCTGGTTGCCCAGACCGCTGATCACGTTGCCCGCGATGGCCGGCGTCGCCGCATTGGCGCCGTCCGGCTGTTCCACGCCGACGAAGCGGTAGTCGTCGCGGGCTATCGGCCTGTCGTCCTCAATGGCGATGGACAGGGCGCCCATGCTCGTGTCCCCGTCGCTGTCCGTGACGGTCACGGCGAAGGTGTCCTTTTCAATCGCGTCCGCGACGTCCGTCGTGGACTGTTCGAGGGTATACTTGTAGCTGACGGTATAGCCGCTTTCATCGTCGCCGGTGACGCCGGTGACGGTCAGCGTGCCGAGGCCGGTCGAAATCGGGGATGTGGCCGCCGGATCGGCCAGATCGACGTCCACTCCGCCGATTGTCAGTCGCGCCAGCCCGTCGGGCGCGGTGACGGTGAAGGTTGACTCGACTACGTTGCTGCCATCGCCGTCTGCCGTGCCGCCGGGCAGCCCGCGTTCGTGAACCGTCGCGTCCGCTTCCCCGCCGGCCGCGTCGTTGGCGCCGCCTATGCTGACGCCCGCGTCCTCCACGTGAATGGTCAGCGCGGCGGAAGATCTGTCGCCGTCGCCGTCCTCAATGGTGTAGGCTATTTTGATGTCGCCCTCAAGCGTGCCTTCTCCGGGCTTGGTATACGTATAGCCGCCCGTGGCCTCGTTCAGAACCAGGGTGCCGTAATTGTTGCCGGCACCGTCCAGCAGCGTGACGCCGTCGGAACCGAAGCGCAGCTCGGTGTCGCCGAACTTGATGTCCGGCTGGCCGGCCGCGTTGACCCAGTCGACCTTGTCCGCCGCCTCGCCGTCCGCGCCGAATTTGTCCGCGCGGCCCTGCCCGTCGGCGTCCGCCACCACGTTGCCGCTCACGGAGGCGGTTCCCAGCCCGGCGTCCGCCGCGTTGTCGTGGGCTATCGGCCTGTCGTCCTCAATGGCGATGACCAGCGGGCCGGTTCTGACGTCGTTGTCGGTGTCCGTGACGGCCACGGTGAAGGTGTCCCTGCTGAAGTCGTCGGTCGCGCCGGCGGCGGTGTTGTCCGGGGCATCCTTCAGGGTGTAGGTGTATGTCACCTCGTACACGCCATCGGCGTCGGGGCCGGAGATGCTCTTGATGGTCAGGATGCCGTATTTGCCGGCGATTTCCGCCCCGTTGGCGACGGGATCGCCGTTGATCGTGAACTCCTTTATCCCGTCGGGCGCGGTGACGGTGAAGGTTGACGTGACTTCCTTGCTGTCGCCGGGGTCCGTGCCGTCATCCAGCCCGCGTTCGTGAACCGTCGCGTCCGCTTCCCCGCCGGGCGCGTCGTTGGCGCCGCCTATGCTGACGCCCGCGTCCTCCACGTGAATGGTCAGCGCGGCGGAAGACCTGTCGCCGTCGCCGTCCTCTATGGTGTAGGCTATTTTGATGTCGCCTTCCACAACGGCGCCGCCGTCGTCTCCTCCGGGCTTGGTATACGTATAGCCGCCCGTGCCCTCGTCCAGAACCAGGGTGCCGTAGTCCTTGCCGTTTTCGTCCGTCAGCCTGCCGGTGCCCGGATCGCGCTCCAGCTCAATATCGCCCGGGCCGAAGGTGATCTGCTCCTGTCCGCCGGCGTTGACCCAGTCGACACGGTCGTTGTCTTCGCCCCGGTCGCCGGGGGCCTCGCCGTCCGCGCCGAATTTGTCCGCGCGGCCCTGCCCGTCGGCGTCCGCCACCACGTTGCCGCTCACGGAGGCGGTTCCCAGCCCGGCGTCGTCCGCGTTGTCGTAGGCTACCGGCCTGTCGTCCACCACCACCACGCCCAGGGAGCCGGCGGCGGAATTGCCCTGATCGTCATGGGCGGTCAGGCCCAGGCCGGCCAGAGCTTCCTCAAGGGCGTTGCCGAGGTCGTTGATATGGCTGACCGTGTTGTCCAGGGTCACGGTGACGCTGACGTTGTTGTTGCCCACGTGGACGAAGCTGATGGAAACATCCGCCTCGCCGTCGTTGTCCAGGTCAAGGGCCACGTCAACTCCGGCGGTCAGTTCGCCCAGCGTATGGTACCGGCCGTCTATGGTCATGCCGGCGAAATTGGAGTTCTCCGTGGTGATCTGCAGCATGGAGGACGCCTGGATCGGGCCTCCCGCCTCCTGCGTGCCGCCGGCGAGGCCGCTCTCGCTCAGGGTGAAGACGCCGTTGGCGGCGGATGCCAGGATTGCGCCGTCCGGGCCCTCGGTGCCGGTGTTGGAGCCGTCCGCCCAGGCGTCAACCCAGTTCATGCTGATGCCCGTGGGCAGATCGGGCACGCCCCCGAAGGCGCTTCTGTCTTCGGCGTCTTCCCCGCCGGTTTGCATGCCCCAGTCGAGATCGTTCAGATGGGCCAGGCCGTCGGCCAGATCCGCGTTGGCGTATTCCTGGTAGCGGCCGCCGCCCGACGCGCCGGGGCCGGCCGCGGGGGCGAGGTCGGGCCCGAAGGCGTTGAAGAAGTCCGCGCCCGCGATGATCTGGCCTTCCACCTCAAATTCGGGAATGGATTCGGCGTCGTACTGCTGGTAGAAATTCTGCAGTTCCAGGCTGCCGCCGTCGTCAAAACGGAAGACGAGATTGTCGTCCACCTTTTCCATGGTGGCCTCATAGGCCGGAAAATTCAGCACAATGCGGGAATCCGCGGCGCTCTGCACTGCCTGGGCCTGCCCCCGGGCCGGCCTGGTAAGGGTGATGTCTGCCATGACACGTTCTCCTGTCGTAAGAAGATGAAAAGTATGCCGCAAAACGGCGAAAAACAGCCGCGCCCGTAAGAGACAAGGCATGGCCGGACGCGAAAAAACGCCCGCCGCCCGTCCCACGGGTCAACGCGATTCAAAAAAATCGTGGAGTACGGCAACAGAAAGCGCGGTGCGAACACTCCCGCATACAGTCATCCACAGGGCAATATGCCCCATGGGTTCGCAAGGCCCCCGCAACCCGCGGGGCGGTCCGCCGCGACCCGCGGCGGGCTTTCTGATGAGGCTGGATTCCGCGGCGGGATTCGCAACACCGCCACAGCCCATACCCTTGAGGATCTCATAGGCCGACCTGACAGCCACGGTCGGGGGGACCCAACGCGCTCGCGGCGATCCCGCCCTGCCTGTTGCGCGGCCCGGACGGGGTACCCCATGTTGCGAGTGTGTGGTTGGGGATGTCTTGGTAATACATCCGTCATCAAGGGAAAGTCAACAATTTTTTTCAATTTTTGAAAAAATTTTTCCGGCGCCGTCGGCCGTTTTCCGTCTCCGGCAAGCCCCGCCCCCCGGCGCTTGCGCGGAACGGCGCGGGATGGTAAGAACCTCGGGCGGAGGCTCAGTATGGAAATACCCTGGCTTAAAGATCTGGTGATCATTTTTTTGCTTTCCATAGGGGTCACCATTGCCTGCGGCAAGCTCAGGCTGCCTTCCACCGTGGCCTTTCTGCTCACCGGCGTGATGTGCGGCCCCACGCTGCTCGGCGTTGTGGATGACGCCGAGCACATCAGCCATGTCGCGGAACTGGGCGTGGCCATGCTGCTCTTCACCATCGGCATGGAGCTTTCCGGCGAGTCGCTCAACAGGCTGAAGCGTCCGGTTTTTCTGGGCGGCGGCCTCCAGCTTGCCCTGACGGTGCTGGCCCTTGCGGGCCTTGTGCTCCTCTACGGGCAAAGCTGGCGGCAGGGCATTTTCTGGGGCTGCCTGGTCGCCCTTTCCTCCTCGGCCATTGTCCTGCGCATCATGCAGGAACGCGGGCTCACCAGCACGCCGGCAGGGCGTCTTTCCCTGGCCATTCTCGTTTTTCAGGACATCATGGTGGCCCCCATGCTGCTTGCCGTGCCGCTGCTGGCGGGCAGGCTGGAGCTTACCATGCAGAGCGCCCTTACGGCCGCGCTCCAGACGGCGCTGATGCTGGGCGGCGTGCTGCTTTTCGCCAGGTACGGCGTCAACAGGCTCATGGAAATGGTGGTGCGCGCGCGCGCGCGCGAGGTTCTGCTGCTCGCCACTCTGGGGCTGTGCATGGGCATGGCCCTGCTCACCAGCGCCCTGGGCCTCTCCCTTTCCCTGGGGGCCTTTCTGGCCGGCCTCATGCTGGCCCGCTCCCAGTACAGCATGAGCGTCATCTCCGGCATTCTCCCCTACCGGGATGTGTTCATGAGCCTTTTTTTCATTTCCGTGGGCATGATGCTTGACGTGCCGTTTTGCCTGGCGAATTTTTTCCCCATACTGGGCCTGACGGCCCTGTTCGTCTTCGTCAAGGCGGCCCTGACCCTGCCCTCGGTTCTTCTGCAGGGCTACCCCCTGCGCGCCTGCGTGATCACCTCGCTCTCCCTCGCCCAGGTGGGGGAATTCGCCTTTGTGCTGGCCGCCGCCGGGCTTGAGACAGGGCTTTTGAAAATGTACGACTACCAGACGTTTCTGAGCGTGAGCATTGTCACCATGATGCTCACGCCGGCCATGATCGCCGCCGGGCCGCGCCTGGGCGACATGGCCGCCCGCCTTGCCGGAAAAGTTCCGCCCCGCGAGGGGCAGGGCGCCGCCGACCGCGCCCTTGAGGATCATCTCATCATCGTGGGCTTCGGCATAAGCGGCAAGCAACTGGCCCGCGCGGCGCGGGAGTCCGGCATTGACTACGTCATTCTGGAAATGAACCCGGAAACCGTCAGCCGGTACAGGGGCAAGGAGCCAATTACCCACGGCGACGCCTCGCAGCCCGTGGTGCTGGAGCATCTGGGCGTGGAAAAGGCCCGCGTGCTGGCCATCGTCATTTCCGATCCGGCGGCCGTGCGCGCCATAACGCTGGAGGCCCGCCGCATGAACCCCGGCCTGCACATCGTGGCCCGCACGCGCTTTGTGACGGAAATAGGCCCCCTGCGCCAACTGGGCGCCGACGAGGTGATAGCCGAGGAATTCGAGAGCTCCATTGAGGTGTTCAGCCGCGTGCTCACCCGGTATATGGTGCCCGGCCAGGATATAGACGGTTTCACCGCGCGCTTCCGGCAGGAGAACTACCGCACCCTGCGCCGCGTCTCCGCGGTCAGCCCCCTGGACGTGGTGGCCGGCCGCCTGAAGGATATGGGCGTGCAGACCATGCGCCTGGCCGCGGATTCTCCCCTGTGCGGCCAAAGCCTCGCCGAGAGCGGGCTGCGCGGAAAACACGGCCTCACCGTGGTCGCCGTGCGGCGCGGGGACGAGATCAGCGCCTCGCCGGGGCCGGAAACGCGCTTCGCGGCGGATGACGTTGTGTACCTTTTCGGCAAAGCGGACAAGCTCTATGCGGCGCGCCCGCTTTTCGCCGGGGGCGGCGCGCCGGCCAGCCCCGCCCGGAGGCCGCCGGGCTAGTATTGCGTTCATAAAATAGATATGATATATCCATTTCAGGAGAACTGAAATGGGAGCACCAGCCAAAAGCATTGAATTGACGGAAGAAGAGGCGAGTACTTTGAAAATGTTGACTTCCGCAGGTACTACTGAACAGCGCACAGCA
>JAISOT010000033.1 GCA_031275465.1 Desulfovibrio sp. | reverse complement strand
CGCTTCTCGTTCTTCTGTCCGGCTGCCTGCCCTGGGAGAAACAGCAGCCGCCCCTCGCCGTTGTGGACGTGGAGCGCGTCCTGCGGGACTCCAGGGCCGCCAGGGCCGGCCGGGACCATGTCGAGGCCGCGAAGGCGCGCCTGCAGCAAGGCTGGCAGGAATTGCAGGAAGCAGCCAAAAACGAGCCGGAGGGACAACGGCAAAAAACGCTCGCGCAGGGCCTGCAAACCCTGCAACGGCAAATCAGGGCGGAAGAAATCGGCGCCCGGCAGATCGTGAACAATCTGCTCCTTGAGGAAGTGAAGAAATGGCGCCGGGTCAACAAGGTCGAAATGATCATTGCCCGCCAGAACCTGCTGGACGCCTCCGGCGCGCGCGACGTCACCCAGGCGGTGATTGAGGCTATGGACGCCCGCGAGGTGCAGTTTGCGGAATTGCCCGTGGTCACGGTAAACGCGGCCGCGCAGAACGCCGCGGGGCAGGAAGGGGAAAAAACGGCAAAGCCGACGGAACCCCGCCCACGGGGCGAAACGGGCAGGCAGGCCACCGGGGGACGAGCCAGGTAGTCAACAATCCCGCCATGTTTGACATGCCCCGCGCCCTTATGTTAACAAGGAGAGATAAGATTGAAGTAACCCGCCCGCCATGCATGGAGACAAACATGCCGCATTTACGAAGTCTGTTTTCCTGGGCAGCAGTCCTGTTGTGTCTTGCCCTTGCCTCCCCCGCCTTCGCGCTCGCTCCCCCCGGGCAGACGGCAAAAACCAAAAACCACAAAGCCGCCGACAAACCGGTTTCGTCAAAATCTGCGGTCAAGCGCGCGAAAACAAAAAAAAGCAAAGCCGTTTCCGTTCGTTCCCGGCAGAAAAAGCGCCACGCCGCCGGAAAAGCCTCTTCCGGCCCGGACACGCGCGGCATCTGGCTCGAACGCGCCAAAGGCAGCAACATGCTTTCTGGCACGGCCTCCTGGTATGGCGGAAAAGCGCACGGCAACGCGACGGCAAGCGGCATAACCTACGACATGTACACATTTACCGCCGCGCACCGCACCCTGCCGATCGGCACCGTTGTAAAAGTGACCGATCAATTGAACGGGCGTAGCGTGATGGTATGCATCAACGACCGGGGGCCGTACGCCAGGGGGCGCGTCATTGACCTCTCGTATGCGGCGGCGAAGCAGATTGATCTGAATTCCCGCGGCATCGGCAAGGTAAACCTGGAAATCGTCAGTGACAAAAACGGTATGTCGCTCTACACGGACAAAGCCTGGTATGTGCGCTACAACGCCGCGATCGGCGGAGAAAGCGTCGGGCCGTTCCGTGTTTTCGCCGATGCCGCCGCCATGCACGAAGCCCTGCTTCAGGCTTATCCGGAGGCGGAAGTCGTCATGGACAGCGCCGAGTGACGCCGATCAATTTGAACTTATTGATGTATCATGACCTTGGCCGGCCGCAGCACCCTGTCGCCCAGTTTGTAGCCTGACTGCAAAATGCGGCTGACGGCGCCGGGCTCCAGATCATCGCGCGTTTCCACTCCCACGGCTTCATAGATCTCCGGCGTGAACAGGTCTCCTTCCTGTCCGAAGGGCACAAGCCCGTGTCCGGCCACCGCCTCCAGCAGCAATTTCCGCGTCATGAACACGCCTTGCAGCAAATCGCCGCAGGCTTCATTTTTGCCGCCGTACTGGAGCGCAAGATCCAGATTGTCCAGCGTGGGCAGAAGATCCCCCAGAACGCGCTCCGCCGCGTAGCGCATCTGCTCGTCGTGCTCGCGTTTCAGGCGCTTTTTGAAGTTTTCCATTTCCGCCGCGCAACGCAGGCGGATTTCTTCCGCTTCGGCCTTGAGGCGGGCCGCCTCCTCCTCCGCCGTCGCGCCTGCCGCAAGCGGTTCCGCCCCGGCTTCCCCGTCCGGTCCATCCCCGGACAATCGGGATTCCTGCTTTTGTCCGGGTTGAGGCGCTTCCAGGGGGCCCAGGCCCAGCGGATCATCCCAGGGATTGAAAGGATCCGCGGAATCTGAACGCTCGCGCTCTCCCTGGTCCGTACCGGACGGATCCTCTTTATGCCGGTGCATACATATCCTCCTCTTTCTGGATCACTCCGCGCCGAAACTGTTTATCACGCTTCCAGACTGATACTGGAGCGATTTGACATTGAAAAATGTATAAATCCGCTCTGCAGGGATTTGTTCGCAAATCCTTGCCGCGAGATTGTCGCAAGGCGAATTCACTTCGCCGTCAAGCGACAATCCCGAGCGTAACATGCTATATAAGTCCTGAATCCGTGAAGGCCAGAGGACAACCGGCAAATTTCCGACGATAACGGTGAAGGCGTTCTCGCCCCCCATTCCGGAACGCTCCCGCAACTCAAACCTCGCCCGGGGCGGCTGTCTCCAGAGGGACATCCCGGCGAAAAACGGAAAGCCTGCGCAGAAACAGACCGAGGGCAAGAGCCGCCGCCGCGCAGCCAATGGCGACGGAAGGCGTATAGGCCATCTGAAAGCCTTCCGGCGCGGCGCACAGGTAGCTCGTCACCGTGGCTGTCATATAGGTGGCCGGCAGGGTGGCGACCCAGTGCATGCCGGAGCAGCGCGCCGCGTAAGCCGCGCAGACCCACAGGGTAAGCGTTGCCAGGGTCTGGTTGGACCAGGCGAAATAGCGCCAGAGAACATGGAAGTCCACCTGCGTGAGAACGCCGCCCACAATGAAGAGCGGTATGGCTATGGCCAGACGCGACTCAATGGCTTCCTGCGGGGCCCGGAAAGCGTCGGCGATGAGCAGCCGCGCGGCGCGGAACGCGGTATCCCCGGATGTCACGGGCAGAGCGGCAACGCCCACTATCGCCAGCAGGCCGCCTGCGGGGCCGAGCAACGCGCGGCACACCTGATCGACGACAAGGCCGGGATTGCCGACAGCCGCCAGGGCCTCCGGACTCTTGTACAGCGTCATGCCCGCGGTGGCCCAGACAAGGGCGATAACGCCCTCCATAATCATGGCGCCGTAAAAGACCGGGCGGCCCTGCCGTTCGTTGACGACGCAGCGCGCCATGAGGGGAGACTGCGTGGCGTGAAAACCGGACAGCGCGCCGCAGGCGATGGTGATGCACATCAGCGGCCACGCGGGCAAGTTGCCGGGATGGTGGTTGCCGAACAGCCTGCCCCACAAACCGGCCTCTCCCGCGGGCTCCCATCCGTAAAAGACGTAATCGCCGAACGCCATGCCGCCGGCCACACCCAGGCCCATGATGAGCACCATCAGGCCGAAAACGGGGTAAACGCGGCCGATGAGCTTGTTGATGGGCAGCACCGTGGCGCAGATAAAATACAGAAAAATTATCAACGTCCATACCTTGACGTTCACAAAGGTGCCGGCGGTGATTTTGGCGAGCAGCGCCGCGGGCGTGTTGACAAAAACCACGCCCACCAGCACGAGCAGCAGCAAGGTGAAAACGCGCACGAGCGCCCTGAATTTTCTGCCGAAGATGGCATCAACCACTTCAGGCAGAGATTTTCCGCAATACCGTATGCTTATCATGCCAAAAAAATAATCGTGCACGCCTCCGGCAAAAATGGCCCCCAGGACAATCCAGAAAAGCGCCTGCGGGCCGTACAGCGTGCCCAGAATGGGGCCGAAAACAGGACCGATGCCGGAAATATTCAAAAAATGTATCAAAAAGACTTTCGGCATCGACATGGGCACGTAATCCACCCCGTCCGCCATGGCCAGAGCCGGCGTCGCGCGGTTTCCGTCCACATGAAAAACCCTTTCAACAACTTTGCCGTACACGGCGTAGCCCAATATCAGAGCCAGCACCGCCAGGAAAAAATAGACGATATGCGGCATACCCACCCGCCTCAGAAGGAAAAAATTACGGCAGCGTCCGTTCCGAAAGCTCTTCCGCCAGCCAGCGGCGCAGGAAAGCCCGCCCCGCCGCGCGCGCCCCGTCTCCCAAAGCCAGCGCGTCTTCCCGTATTCCCCGGGGATCAAAGCCTGATGCGGAAAGTTCGCAACAGTGGCCGACAAGCCAGGTTTCCATGCGTCCGGCATCCGCCTCCGGATGAAACTGCAAAGCCAGTTGCCCGCGCCCCGCGGAAAAGGCCTGATTGGGCGTGATGGCGGTAAAGGCCAGACGCCGCGCTCCGGGGGGAATGTCAAAGGTATCCCCGTGCCAGTGCAGCACAGGCGCGTCCGCGAGTTCGCCCAGGGGGCCGCTCCTCCCCTCACCGGTCAACTCAATGCCGCCCCAGCCTATTTCCCTGCCTTGCCCGGCGTATACGCGCGCGCCGAGGGCCGCCGCCATGAGCTGCGCGCCCAGGCATATCCCCAGCAACGGGCGGCCGGAAACAAGCCGCGCGCGCGCCAGCTTACGCTCCTCAAGAAGAAAGGGATAGACATCCTCCTGCCCCACCCCCACGGGGCCTCCCAGAATCACGGCGAGATCGGCGGCAAGCCATTCGTCCTGCGTCACGGAGTCCACTCCGGCCTGCACATACCGGACAGTGTATCCCGCCTCCCGAAGGACCGGCGCAAAGACGCCCAGATCTTCAAAACACACATGCTGCAACACCAGACACCGCATGACGCTTCTCCTCATTTGCCCGGAGAGCCGGATGAACGTTCATTCTCCGCATCAGGGCGGCCGGGCTTCCGCGCCGCGCGGCATGCGGAAGGGTCATTCCGCATAACGCGCCGCTATGTCCTGAAATTCCGGCTGAAGGTAGTCAAACGCATCTATCACGTCCGGATCAAACTGCGTGCCCCTGCCCTCCAAAATAATCCCGGCGGCCTCCTCATGGGTCATGTCCGGTTTGTACACACGCTTGCTGCGCAAGGCGTCATAAACGTCCGCCACGCTCATCAGACGCGCGGAGAGGGGTATTTCCCCCTCCCTGAGCTTGCGCGGATAGCCCTTGCCGTCCCAGCGCTCGTGGTGGCAATAGGCGATGTCCTGCGCCGTGCTCAGGAAAGAGTTTTCCTCCCCCAAAAATTCCACTGTGGAGGACAGCATGTCCCGCCCGCGCGTGGTATGCTCCTTCATGATTTCAAATTCCTCATCCGTAAGACGGCCCGGTTTGTGCAGCACGGCGTCGGGGATGGCCACCTTGCCCACGTCATGCAGCGGGGCCGAAAGATAGAGCATGGAAATAAATTCCGGCGTCAGCGCATCGGCATATTCGGGCAGTTTCGCCATGTGCTGGGCCAGCGACTGCACGTAGTTCTGCGTGCGCTTGATGTGCGCTCCGGTTTCCGGATCCCGCCATTCCGCGAGATTCGCCATGGCATGGATTGTCGCTTCCTGCGTGAGGGCCAGTTGCCGCGTGCGCTCCGCCACAAGCTCGTTCAGGTGATCCCGGTGACGCTTCAACTCCACCGCGCTGTCCACACGGTTGCGCACCAGGGCGGCTATAAACGGTTTCTTGATATAATCCTGCGCGCCCAGCGAGAGGCCCGTGGCCTCGTCCACGCCGTCGTCCTGCGCCGTGACGAAGATCACCGGGATATGGGATGTTTTTGGGGATTTTTTAAGATGCCGGCAGGCTTCGTAACCGTTCATGCCGGGCATGATCACGTCAAGCAGGATAAGATCCGGCGGCGTGTCGCTTTCGGCGATGCGCAAGGCGTCCCGCCCGTTTCTGGCAAACATTATGGTATAGTTGTCGCGCAGGGTTTCGCCGAGAATGCGCAGATTCTCCGCGGCGTCATCCACGATCAGCACGCGGCTTCGGGCCAGGGCGGCAACGGTTTCGTTCATCTGTGGTTCTCCTTCGACAGCAGGGGCGGCAAAAACTCGGCCAGACGCGCGGCAAAGCGGCTTACAAGAACGCTCTGAGCCCGCGCGAGGTCGGCATATTCCCGGCCACGCACAGGTTCTTCATCCGCGTGGCTGCCCTGCGCCACAACGGCATCGCGCCGGTTCTTCAGCATCCAGTGCAATTCCGCATAAGCCTTGCCGCCCGGCGCCCCGTCCAGCCGCCGCACGTCAAGAAAGAGCACGGCGTCTCCGCCGTCGTCCCCGGCCGCCTGGACATTCACCCCGGAACCCAGCAGGCGCGGAGCGAGTTCTTCCCGCACAATGCGGCGCACGCCCTGGTCCAGCGGTTCCGCCCATACGTCGAACTGGGCTATCACAAGACGCGTTTGCCCGTCAATGCGGCTTACCAGGCCGCCGCGATTCAGGTATTCCGGCACGGCCACGCGGGCTATGCGCACTGTTTTCGCCGGCAGGCTGTCCGCCTGTACCGGTTTCGTGGAGCTTTCAAGCAAATAATAATTGGTGGGCGCGCTGCGGACGCAGGCGGCCAGCGCGAGAGCGAACAAAAACGCGACAGCGCGCATCAGCGTGCTCCTTTTCTGCCCTGCAGCAGGGATTCGGGATTGCGTTCCAGCATGTTGGCCAGGGCGCGCAGGGCGCGGGCGGCGGCCTCTCCTTCCTGCAACAGGCGGCGCAAATCGGCGACTGTCGGCGAATCCCGCCTGACGATGTCTTCCGCCGAGTTCGCCGCTCGGCGCAATTGCGCCGCCGAATCCGCCAGCGCGCGCATGGCTTCGCGGAAGGAATGCAGGGTTGCCGGCATCTGTTCCTGTACCGCCCGCGCCGTCTCATCCAGGCGAGTCAGCGTGTTTGTGATCGCCCCCGGCAGATCGGCTTCCCTGAGCAGCTTTTCCGTCTCCGAAAAAGTTCCGGCAAAGGCGGCTATGCCGTCCTTGAGTTTTCCACCGGAAAGCGCGTCCGCGAGGTTAAGAAGAATCTCGTTGAGCGATTGCACCAGACGTTCCAGGGGCATTTTGGACAACGCGCGCTGAAAGGCGTCAATGGACGAGGGCACGGTGGGAATTTCAAACTCGGTGTTCGACGCGCGGTACCGGGGCTTCGTGTCGGGATGAAAGTCCAGCTCAACGACGTACTTGCCGGTAATCAGGCTCTGCAACTGCAAACGCGCCCGCAGGCCTCTGCCCACCATGCTGCGTATTATCTGCTGTTCAAACTCCTCGGAAACGCCGGCAACGTTGTCGCTGCGCACGATGCGCCCGGCATTGATGCTGATGAAGACAGGAATGGTCACGCTGCCTTCCCGGGCGTCCGCCACAAGATTGATCCGCGTGACGCTGCCCAGGGGCACGCCGCGAAACACCACGGGCGTTCCGATGGAAAGCCCGCTCACCGAACTGTCGAAATAGAGAACATATTCGGTATCGTCGCTGAAAAAGCGCCTTGCGGTAAGCAGAACCAGGCCGATCGCAAAAAGCGCGACAGCGCCCAGCACAAAAACGCCGACAGCCGTTTTATACCGCTGTGATTTCATGCCAATCCCTCTCCGCTCCCCTGTCTGCCCCTCTGGTCAGAAAACGCAGGGCATTGCCCTCGGTGGCCGGATCCCGCACAAGCTCGGTCGGCCTGCCCCGCGCCGTCACGCGGCGGCTTGCGGCATCCAGATAGATGCAGTTGTCCGCAATGGCGAAAATACTCTGCAACTCGTGAGACACAATGACAAACGTGGCCTTGAGCGTTGCCCGCAGCTCCAGCACAAGGTCGTCCAGCATCCGGCCGCTCACCGGGTCAAGGCCGGCCGACGGCTCATCCAGAAAGAGAATCCGCGGATCAAGCGCCAGCGCGCGGGCGAGGCCGGCACGCTTGCGCATGCCGCCGCTGATTTCCGAAGGGTAATAATCCTCAAAACCGGCTAGTCCCGCCAGCGCCAGCTTCAGCACGGCCTGGGCGCGGGTATCCTCGGCGTTCATATCCGTATGCTGCTGCAGAACAAGCTCCACGTTTTCAACCAGCGTCATGGAACTCCACAGCGCCCCGCCCTGAAAAAGCACGCCTGTGCCGCGCATGATGCCGCGCCTGCTTTCTTCATCGCCGGCCCAAAAATTTTCCCCGCCGTAAAAAACCCGCCCCGCCTGCGGCTCTTTGAGGCCCATAAGCACACGCAGGAGCGTGCTTTTTCCCGAGCCGGATCCGCCGAGAATACAAAAGATCTCCCCGGCATGCACGTCAAAATTGACCTCCCGCATGAGCACGCGCCCGCCGAAGCCGGCCTGCAGATCGCGCACCCGCAGAAACGCCTGTTCCGCCATTGTCTCGTCCGGATTCATACGTTCATCCGCCATGTCCAATCCGGCCGATTACACGTTAAGCGCGCTGGCGGCAACGGTGATCACGGCGGTGGCCACAATGATTCCCACAATGGAATGCACCACGGCCGTCGTGGTGGCAAGGCCGACCCCCTGCGCGCTGCGGCCGCAGCGCATGCCGTGGAAACACCCGGTCAGCGCGATGATGACGCCGAAAAAAGTGCCGTAGACAAGGCCCACCGATACATGCCTGAAAGGCGTCAGCTGCACCGTCGTATTGAGGTAGTCATAGGGGTTGATGCCCATCAGCGTCACGGCGACCAGGAACCCGCCGACAATTCCCATGATGTCGGCATAAAGCGTGAGCAGCGGCGCCATGGCCGACATGGCCAGCACGCGCGGCAGCACCAGAAAATCCACGGGATGAATCCCCGCGGCCTGAAGGGCGTCCACCTCCTCATTCACCTGCATTGAGCCGGTCAGCGCGGCATAGGCCGCCCCCACCCGGCCGGACATGACCACGCCCACCATCACGGCCCCCATAATGCGCAGCATGCCTATGCTCACGAGGCCGGCCACGTAAACTTGCGCGCCGAACTGCGTAAGCTGCACCGAACCCACAAAAGCGAGAATCAGGCCGAAAAGCAGGCTGGTGAGGGAAATGATCGGCAGGGCGGCAACGCCGCATTCGTGCACGGCCTCCCAAAAATCCTGCGCGCGCATGTGCGCGCGGCCACGCGTGAGACGGTGGCATGCCTGCGAAAATTCACCCAAAAAAAGAAAAAAAGCGGTTATGCCCGGCACAAGGCCAAGCACGCGTCCGCCAAAGGCCGCCAAAAAAGGTTCTTCCGTTTCCTTTCGTCCCGCGTCCGCGTCCGCGGGCACCGCAAGCGCCAGGGAGAGGAGGCGCGCAAGGCCGTCGGGCAGATCAAGGCGCACGCGGATACCCCCCGCGCGGGCGCCGCCGGCGAGCCGGACGAGAAAAACCAGAAGGCTTGAATCCCACGCGCCCAACCCGTCCGCCGTAAGCGTGAGCAAGCGCGCGCGCCCACTCTCAAGCGCGTCGAAGGCGCGGGCGATTTCATCGCGGCGCGCGCTTTCGCCCATGCGCCATTGCCCGCCGACATTGACGCGCAGGCTGTCCTGCCGTACCCAGCTTGTTTCCACGCGGTTTGCTGTCCGGAGGGGCGCTTTCCGGGAACTGCTTTGCATTTCTGCACTATAGTCTGTGCGGGGCCTCCGCGCAAGTGCCGGGCGGAAACGATTTCTGCCGCCCGGTTCCCTGACCGCCGCCGCGGTGCGGCGCGTTTCCCCGGTTCCCCGTTTCCGGCCGCAAAGGCCGTCAGACGGCGCCCTCGCCCAGTTTCGCCATGGAGGTCAATTTTTCAACAAAGGCCCTGTCTTCGTCGCTGAAACGATATCCTCTTCTGGATATGAGATAGTCCCTGTGCAGAGGCTTCTTCGGCAGGGCTTTTTTCTGAACGAGGGAGAATGTTGACAGCACATCTTCGGGAACCGGCGAAACCCACATGTAGGTCAGGGGTATTCTTCTGAGGATTTCAAACTGGCTGCCCCGCTCGTATATCGCGATCTCCCCGCGCCTGCCGCCGGCCCCGGCCCTGCGGCATCCATACCGGGGCGAGAGCGCGAGTTCGGAATCCCCGTGGGTTATCTCAATATATTCGTTCAGTCCGGGACAATCCACCGCCGGCCCCCAGGCCAGGGGGTGTTGCGCCGACATCAGCACAAGGTATTCAAACTCGCGCACCAGCTCAAAACGCAGCCTTTTTTCGCGGAACAGCGTTGTGAAGTAATCGTCGAGGTCCGAGCGGCAGCGGATGATGCCTATATTGCTCTCGCCGTCCATCACGTTTTCAATGGCGGTCACGGAATTGGTTTCTCTGTAAATAACGTCTATCTCCTTGACCGGCTGCACGCTTTTGATGAATTCCGTGAAGGCGTAGGAAATATAGCTGGCGCGGGGCACCGACACCGAGAAATAGATGCTCCTGGCGCTCCTGTCCGTGAACAGGTTTTCCATTTTCGCGACCTGGGCCAGCACATCCTTGGCGCAAGCCAAAAATTCCACCCCCTTTCTGGTCGGCACCATCCCTTTGGAGGTGCGCATGAAAATTTCCGCGCCGAAGGTTTCCTCCAGTTCGCGGATCGTCTTGCTCAGGTTCGGCTGATTCACGCGGAGCCTGTCCGCGGCCTTGGTGATGGAGCCGGCCTTTTCAACCTCGACGGCGTACTTGAGATGAAGGGTGTTCATGACTGCTGCCTTTTTCCGCCCTGACGCGTCATCAATCAGCGGCGCGATTGTTCCCACTGTATCAAACGTATTGCCGATCCGTACAGAAGTCAACATTCAATATCGGAATAGCCGTATTCCAAAAAAACCTTTCTGCATCGGAATGGACGTATTCCAAAAAAACCTTTCCGCCGCCCGCATCTTGCGGCTATTTTTTACCTTGGCCGAATCACGGCGTTCCGCTAAACGCCGAAACCAAAAACAGTGGAGGAACCCATATGTCGCGTTTTACTTTGCCGAGGGATATTTATTACGGGAGAAACACGCTTGAAACTTTGGGCACATTGAAGGGACGCCGGGCCGTCGTGGTCGTGGGCGGGGGATCGATGAAACGTTTCGGTTTTCTGGACAGGGCGGTTTCCTGCCTGCAACGGGCCGGGATGGAAACCAGGGTGTTCGAGGGCGTCGAGCCGGACCCGTCCGTCGAAACCGTGATGAAGGGCGCGGCGTTCATGCGGGAATTCAGGCCCGACTGGATAGTATCCATCGGCGGCGGCTCCCCCATTGACGCGGCAAAGGCCATGTGGGCCTTTTACGAATGCCCGGAGATCAGCTTCGAGACGCTTATTGTACCCTTCAATTGCCCGGAGCTCCGGACAAAGGCCCGCTTTGCGGCCATACCGTCGACATCCGGCACCGCGACGGAGGTAACGGCCTTTTCCGTCATAACCGACTACGCTAAGGGCATCAAATACCCCCTCGCCGATTTCAACCTGACCCCGGACATAGCCATCCTTGATCCGGTCCTGGCCGAAACGATGCCGAAAACGCTCACGGCCCACACCGGAATGGACGCCCTCACCCATGCCGTGGAGGCCTACGTTTCCACCGCGCATTCTCCGTTCACGGATCCCCTCGCCCTGAAGGCCATCCAGATGGTGTTCGACTATCTGCTCCCGTCGTGGCGGGGAGACGCCGAAGCGCGCGAGCAGATGCATTACGCCCAGTGTCTGGCCGGCATGGCCTTTTCGAACGCCTTGCTGGGCATAACCCACTCCATGGCGCACAAAACCGGAGCGGCCTTCTCCACTGGGCACATCCCGCACGGATGCGCGAACGCCATCTACCTTCCCTATGTGATAAAATTCAACGCCCGGACGGCGGGGAGCCGTTATGCCGAAATCGCCCGTTTCGCCGGGCTGCCCGCGACGAGCGAACGCGGGCTCGTCAACGCCCTGTGCGGCAGGATAGACGAGCTCAACACCGCGCTGGAGATACCGCATACCCTCAGGGAATTCGGGCTTGACGAGCGGGAATTCTTGGACAGGCTGCCCTCCGTCGCCGAGCTTGCGGTTGGAGACGCATGCACGGGTTCGAATCCGAGGGCGATCACCCCTGCGGAAATGGCGCGCCTTTTCACAAGCGCATATCACGGCGGCGTTGTCGATTTCTGAAACGGGGCAACCTTGAACGACGGGAGGATTCCATGAATAACGGTCGACTGCCCGCTCCGGGCGATCTGTTTTCAGGCAGTACGGGAAGAAGCGCCGTCTCCGCTGAATCGTTGCCGCGCTGGTTTGACGCAAGGCGCATCGAAAACGCTCTGAACCGCGAAAAAGCGCCGGACAGGGCGGAACGTTGCGACATTCTGAACAAGTCTCTGGCCCTGGAACCCCTGACCATAGAGGAAACCGCGGCCCTCATGCGGGTTGAGGACGAGGCCGGCATAACCGCCATCCTGACTTCCGCCGACGTGGTCAAACAGCGCGTCTACGGCGACCGCATTGTTCTGTCGGCCCCGCTGCACGTCACCAACCACTGCGAGAGCGAATGCCTGTATTGCGCCAACCGGCGGAGCAACGGCCGGGTGGAGCGCAAATACATGACCCCGCCCGAAATGCGTGAAGCCGCCCTCAAACTCATACGGCAGGGGCACAAGCGGGTGTTCCTGGTCAGCGGGCAACTGCCCGGCGACGACGTAGACTATCTGGCCGAGGCGGCGGCCATTCTTTATACCGTTCACGACGGCGGGGGCGAGATACGCTGCGTCAACGTCAGCGCGGGCCCGTTGGAGGCCCCGCAGTACGCCGCGCTTCTCGACGCCTTTGTGGGCACAATGCTCATCTATCAGGATACCTATCATGAGCCTGACTACCGCGCCGCCCATGTGGCCGGCCCCAAGCGCGACTTTTCCGCCCGCCTCAACGCGCCCGGCGCGGCCTTCATGGCCGGGGCGCCGGATGTCGGCGGGGGGCTGATGCTGGGTCTTGGGCCGTGGCGGTATGACCTGCTGGGGCTCGTCCAGCACGAGACGCACCTCGCCGGGGAATACGGCATGAATTTCCGCACCGTAAGCCTGCACCGCATGCGCCCCGCCCCCGGTTCCCTCATGGAAGTTCCCCATCCCGTCAATGACGCTGACTATCTGCGCTGTATCGCCATAACCCGCCTAGCCGTTCCCCATGCCGGCATAGTGCTGACCACCAGGGAGCCTTCGGGCATCTGGCGACGCGGCTGCGGCGTGGGAGCCTCGCAGTTGCTCACGGGCAGCGTGGCCAACCCTTACGACGACTGGACCCGGGCAACGGGCTCCAAAATCCCCTTTCCGCTGGGCGAGGACTGCCGCGTGGACGAAGTGGTGAGTTTTTTGCTGGAAGAAGCCCGGCACCTGCCTTCGTTCTGCGCGGCCTGCCCGCGCCTGGGCCGCCGGGGCGCCGATTTCCTTTCCCTTGTGCGCGAATACGGCATAGGGAATCTGTGCGGCCCCAACTCCGCCGCGTCGTTCCTGGAGTTTCTGCTGCGCTACGCCACGCCCCGCAACCGCCCGCTGGGCGAATCCCTGCTGGCCGAAAAACTGGATAACATGTCCGACCACGAGCGCGGCGCGGCGGAACGCCTGCTCGCAAAAGTGCGAAGCAACTGCCTGGACGAATTCATCTGACGGATTCATCCGGAATCAGTTTCCGCTCATTGTCTATGGCTTGAAACCCCTCTCCCGCGGCGCGGACGGCGAGGCCCTGAAGGCCCGCCTGCCCGCGTCGCGCCTTCTCTGCGGCCTCTGCCCATGTGCCGATCCGAAACTGAGCCGGACCGAAAAAGCCGGAGCATGCCATGCCCGCAGACCCTTCACTCTGAAAGCAGCCTGAAGGCGGCCGTGCCGTTGGTCAGCTCCGCCAGGGCCTTCTCAAAAGCCGCGCGCTGCGCCTCGGGCAGTTCAAGATGCAGGCCCGCTTCCGCCAGGTGTTCCCGGACAAGGATGTTTACCCCAAAACGAGGCAGAAGACGGCGCAACCCATCCAGATGCGCATAGCCGAGGCTTACGGCGCAACGCACCGAGGGGACGCGCTCCGCAAGATCAAGAGTGGCCAGATTTTCGCGCACCGCATCCTGATAGGCCCGCACGAGACCGCCGGTACCCAGCTTGACTCCACCGAACCAGCGGCTGACCACCACGCAGATTTCCCCTGTGCCGCTGTGAAGCAGCACGTTCAGCATGGGCCGGCCGGCCGTGCCGCGCGGTTCGCCGTCGTCGGAAGCGCCTATGCGCGCCGTATCGCCGGGCGGGCCGGCCACGTAGGCCCAGCAGTTGTGCGTGGCGTCAGGGCAGCGGCGGCGCACGCTTTCCACGAAGTTCCGCGCTGAAGCCGCATCGGGCGTCCGGGCGCATGAGGCCAGAAAACGGCTGCGACGCACGAAAATCTCCGTGCGGTGCGCCTCCTGCGGCGAGGCGGCGGGAATGGGATAAGACGCCGCGCTTTCGTCAGTACTCAATTTTCGCCCCACATTCATGCCTGCTCCGACGGACTGCCGTTTTTTTACCTATTGCAGAACATTACATCAACAGCGAAGCTTGAAAACAAAGGCTCCAGACTCATTCAATGGCAGACAGCGTTAATGCCGGAATGCCGATTTTTGCCGCAACAAATGACGAATTTCGACCAAAAATTCCTTTTGCGGGCATTCCGCTTCGCAGGACAGGTGGGAACAGTACTCCAGTAGAGTCTGCGCCGCCAGCGCTTTCTTTTGGGTATGAACGACATCATTCCCTAGTGTCATGTCATCAGTCAAGTGTCGGATAAAGCCGTTTAAGTTTTATCCGGCACTTGTCGGTGGTAAATTGCCAGTCAATCTTTGCTCCCGTAGTATTTCTTTGCGCCTGCCACGC
>JAISOT010000226.1 GCA_031275465.1 Desulfovibrio sp. | reverse complement strand
GCCACACCAACCTGCCAGAGGGTGCCCCTCTGGACTCCCGGAGCGTTCGGCGCTTCGCTTCTCACACTCTAAAAAGGCAGGAAAGGCATGAAGACAAAAGATACGGCCCGCGCGAAGTTTCAGCGGCGGCGCACTCTGCGTCTGAGCGCCGAAGAAGACGCGCGGCTGGAAAGTCAGGCCGCCGTTGCCGGTATCTCCGTTTCCGAATACATGCGGCGGCTGTTCTTCGGAGGCAGGCCCGTCATCGCCAGAACGGACGACCAGACGATCCGGGAATTGCGACGCATGGGCGGCCTGCTCAAGCACAATTTTGATGCCGCCAGGGCAATGGGCGGCGTTTCCGTTCCAGAGCAAATGGAGGCGACGCTGGAACGAATTCGGCAGGCCATTGACCGACTTGGGAGACAGACATGATCCTCAAGAAATTGAAACGAACTTCCTTCAAGAAATCCAAGGCCGTGATGATCCGTACTCTGGTGGATTATATTCTCGCGGCTACCGACGAAGGCGGCAATGAAAAAACGAAGTACGCGGGAGCGAAAAACTTGCTGGGCCGGACGCCGGACGGATGGAAAGCGGAAATGGTTTCCCTTGCCTCGGAATCCATTCAGAGCAAAATGCCGGTGACGCACTGGATCATGAGCTGGCAGGAAAACGAGCAGCCGAGCTATGAACAGATTGAGGATGCCGTCGATGTTTTTCTTGATCGCATGGGCCTTGCCGGGCATCAGGTCATCTATTCACTGCACGGCAATTCCGCGAATTTGCACCTGCACATCGCCGTAAACCGGACGAATCCCGACACCTTGAAAGTCATCCAGCCGCACCGTGGTTTCGACATTGAGGAAGCCCACCGGATAGTGGCCTTGCTGGAACACAGGCAGGGCTGGGCCAGCGAGAGCCATCCGCGTTATGTAATCAATGACCAAGGCGAGATCGTCCGGCGGCAAAGCAAGCCGATCAGCAAGCCCAGGAACGAAGCGGCCAACTTCGAGAGCGCAACCGGCGAAAAATCCGCGCAGCGCATCGCCCAGGAACGCGGGCATTCCATCATCAAGAACGCGGCATCATGGGCGGAACTGCATCAAGGCATGGCAAAAGCGGGTCTGCGCTTTGAAAAGAAAGGCTCCGGGGCCATCGTCTTTGTCGGTGACATTGCGGTCAAGGCATCGTCTGTGGACAGGAATTTCAGCATGGGCAAGCTCTGCAAGCGCCTTGGCGACTTTGAGCCGGGAGACTATGCGCCGGAAATGCCGAAGCCGGAACCGGAACCCGTGAGCCACATTGCCCTAGAAGAATGGCGGGAATACCGTAAATTCCGCGCGGAAGAGGCCGAAAACCGACTTATGGCCCAAAAGCGGGCGGAGGACTCCCTGCTGCAAGCCAGGGCGCGGCAACGAGAGGAAAGAAAGGCAGCGGCAAGCGACCTTGCCCGGCATGGCCTCCACATCCTGAATATCGCCCGGCACTTCCTCATGCTGCAACAGCGGGAGGAACTGGCGCGGCTTCGGGCGGACCCGCCCGCGCCGCGAAAACGGCTCAAAATCTTCAAGCGCTGGCTTGGGGAACGTGACCCGTGGCTGGCTTCTCTGTGGCGGCTGCGGCGGCGCGTTTTCTACGGCATGAACGTGAAGCCGTTCCAGTTCCCCAAAATCGGGGACATGGCCTCGCCGTATGCGGCCTACCGTGAGATCATAACGAAGCGGTTCCCGGAAAACATGGACGCATCACGGCTTGACGCCGCTGTCGCCTTGCGCATGCGCGTTGCCGGATATACCCGTGAGGAAGTTGCCAACGGAATGTACAGAAAAGCTCGTCCGCTCCGTAAAGAAAGCCGGGACTGGAAAGAATACGCCCGCCGGACGGTCTGGTATGCCTTCGGTACAGCGGGCGACGTTGACATAGCGGAGTTCAAACCCACGCAGGCGGACATTATGAAATTCCATCAGGAGGCGGAACGGCTGGAAGCGGCGCGGCTGGCGGCGGAACGCGCGAGAGTGGCGGAAGCGGAAAGGCAAAGGGCACAAACGCAACGCGCGGAGGAAACCCCGCCAGCGCCAAGGCCGAGAATGCTGTAGGCAGCGTGTTGCGGCGTGCTGAGACAGTCACCCGTCAGGGTTCAGAGAGCGAAAAAACGCATTGAGCGCTATCCTGCCCCCCGCTCGAACCATTGCTGCCAGCTGGTAGCCTGTTTGCCGAGTTCATCCAGACGGGTGTTGAGGTCTGAAAGCGCGTTGTGGGAAACGGCTTTAAGTTCCCAGGCCAGGATAAGAAAGGCGCGAATAACTTCCAGACGTTCGCGCATGCGTATTAACTGACTGATAGCTCGAAGCCGGGCCTCCTCGTCTTTTTTGCTTGCGAAGTTGGCGGCGGCCACACAGCCCAGACAGGCAGTTATTTCCAGTAAAATTTGTTCGCCGGTGGTTTGCCGGAATACTTTGGGCAAGTTCTGGTGGGCAAACCAGTAATTCCTGTAGAACTTGACGGTATCGGAGTATATTTGGGGATGCTTGAAACTTTGCCGCATAGATCGTATTTTCTCCCGCTGAAATGGACAAAAACTCATTTTCCGTTGAATTGCTCAGAGCCGCTTCATCCTGCGGCCAAAGTCTGCAAAAGGCTCTGGCTCTTCCCATGGTGGCTTCTTTGTGTTCGGAACTGGCCGAAGCGTTGTATGCCCGCGCATGGAAGCCGGGAATTTATACCCGCTTCGCCGTACAGGAGCCGAAACTGCGGGAAATTTTCGCTCCGGACTTTGCCGACCGGGTGGTTGAAGCATGGCTGGTAGCCTTGGTGGAAAAACCTCTTTCACGGCTGTTTATTGAAGACACTTACGCCAACCGCAAGGGCAAAGGCACCTACGCCGCCATAAACAAAGCGCAGAAGCTCATGCGCAGCCCCGGCCATGAATGGTGTTTACAGTTGGATGTGCGGAGTTTTTTCACTTCCATACACAGGCCCACGCTACTGCGAAACTGGATTGACTTTCTGAACGGCATCGGGCTTGCGCCGGAATATCGAGAATTGGCCGTATACATATCAACCGCCTTGTTGAAAAATTCTCCGCTGGAAAACTTTCATTCAGTGAAAAGTTCTCGCCCGTTACTGGACTCCATCCCTTCGCACAAATGCCTGGCCGATTCCCCGCCGGATACCGGACTGCCTATCGGCAGCGTGGCAAGCCAGCATTTTGCCAACTTTTACCTGAACGAATTGGATCACTTCATCAAGCACGAGCTGCGCGTTAAAGGGTATGCGCGGTACATGGATGATTTACTTTTGTTCGGTCCGGATAGCGCCGTATTGTTGGTTTGGCGTGACGCTGTAGCCGAATACCTTGAAAACAGGCTTCGCCTTTCCCTGCACACGGGCAAGGAACTGTTTTCAAAGTCCGGCCAGGGTATAGAGTACCTCGGATATCGGGTTTATCCGCACTATCTGCATGTGTGTTCCCGGACAGTGAGCGCCCTGAAAGCCCGGCTGGATTTTTTCAAACATCTGTTCCGGCCCGAGCGGTTTCCGTTTTGTCAGCGGCCGGTTCGCGGATCGTGGCAGGTGTTTTGGGAAAACGCCGGAACCGCGCTGCCCCTGCTCCCCGAATGGCCGCTTCTGAAGCGCATGGAGGGCACGATCAACAGTTATTACGGCATCATGGGGCACGCACAAAGTTACAAGTTGCGTAAGGCGCTGTATCACAAGCACTTCGGGCTGCTGCGTTCTTTCTTTCATCCTGCCGATGCCGGATATACGGCGATTCATACGGCCAAAAGGTTTTTGCACTATTAAAGGAAAGAGGGAACGGGGCGCGTCACCCTGCGACTACTGACGGCGGCACACAACGCTGTTCGTGTTGTCCAGGTTGCCGTTGTTGGTATTGCTGCCGTTCTCAACGTTCACGTTGTAAGCGTTGTTATCATCGTTCAACTCCCCGGACCAGTAGTTGTACGCACGCCAACCGGACCGGGAACACTTGCGCTTCCTCTTGCGGGAACAGCCACAGCCTCCGACAAGGTTGGGCCGTGCGTTCTGTTCGCCTCCGGTCTTCGGCATTGCTGCCTGGACCCCTCAGTACCACTCCATCCGTTTCCCGTTCGCCCGTGGGGAAAACGAGGCGGTGTTCAGAGCGGGGGAAGCGCCGGTGACACCGTGTGGCTCCATGCGCAAGCCGTAACCGGCACATCTCTCGCCGCCGCAAGGAAAATTATCCTGGCGGCACGATGCCCCCTTACGCTCCCTCTTTCCCGTGCCCACGCAAGACGCTTTGCCATGAAGCGATGGCGTTCATGGCTTCAAGCGGCGTTGCGCGGGCAAGTTCAAACCCTTTCAGGCGGTCAAGCACCTCCATATCAGCCGATTTGGGCTGTTTGTCGCGGCGGGCGGGCAAGGCGGGTAAAAGTGGAACCTGCTCCTCCCGCCATTTCGAGTATGCGCTTTCCACGCTTTGCCCCCGGCAGTTCCAACAAAACCCGTATTCCGTTTCTCGTAAGTCAGAAAATTTGCCGTCCTTGGCCAAAGCTTCAAAACTCGCTACGGGAAGTCCGCCATACAGCAGCGTTTCCCCTTGTCTGGTAACTTCCGGCATGATTTTTAACGGGCGGGCGTAATGCACAAACCAGCACAAGGACGCTTCATACAAGCGCATAAACAGCCCCTGGCGAAACGTATGGGCAATCATAAAATCCATGCTTAAGCGCAATTTTGCGGTTCTATCCATATGGCTTTAACAATAAAGATTCCTGATAAAGCAATAAAAAATATGGCGAGCCGCTTCGCGGCATTCCCTTAAAGGCAAGGTTCAAGATTTAAGGCACAAGACGGGACCGCCATCCCCTTCGGGGTGGGCGGCCCCTCTTAAATGCGACTACTGACGGCGGCACACAACGCTGA
>JAISOT010000010.1 GCA_031275465.1 Desulfovibrio sp. | reverse complement strand
CGACCGACGAACAACTGGAAACATTGCTGAACTACATGCTGCAAACGGGCAACACGGCGGATCCCAAGGGATTCACCGAACGGCTGATCCACCTGTCGCCCGACGAGCACAAGGAGAAGATGATGACAATTGCGGAACAACTGAAGCAGATCGGCTGGGAAAAAGGCCGTATGGAAGGCTGGGAAAAAGGCCGGGAAGAAAGCGAGGCGGTGCTTGCCCGTCAGTTGTCGCGCCGTTTCGGGCCCTTGCCGGAGTGGGCGCGGGAGCGTCTGCACCGGGCGGATGCCGCGCAACGGGAAGCCTGGGCGGATGCGGTGCTGGACGCGGCAAGTCTGGTGGAGGTGCTGGGCGCGCCGCCGGATTTGCATTGAGGTTCCGGCGTGATTCGAGGCTTCGCCTCCTCGTCAAACTATTTCTTGATTAGAGCGTTTTTGATTTAAATATTTCCTTTTCATGTTATTCTTCTCTCAGAGCCTGTTCATAATCTTTTAAGCAATAGAGCCAAGAAGGCCAAATGAATAAACTGCAAGCTGGTGTTAAGCAGGCGCTCGCAGTTTTTCCACAATCTTCTGTTTTTCTCCAGCCAGGCAAAGCTGCGCTCGACGATCCAGCGCTTGGGCATGACCTGGAAAGTATGTAACTCATTACGTTTGGCGATTTGTACTGTCACATGCTCGCCCAGTATTTCGCGCACCTCTTGCGCAAAAGGAGCGCCCACATAGCCGCCATCGGCCAGAAGGCTCTGTACCCGGTGGAGTTGAGCCTTGCCCCGGCGCAGCGCCTGCAATGTGCCCTTGCGATCCGTCACCTCTGCCGTGCTGACCGCCACCGCATGCGGAAAACCTTGCGTATCCACGGCAATGTGCCGCTTGATCCCGGAGACCTTCTTGCCCCCATCGTATCCCTTGTTCTTTGCCGTGTCCGTGTTCATCACGCTCTGCGTATCCACAATCAACAGCGTGCTGCCAGCCTCACGCCCCAATTTCTCCCGGGCCGCGCCAACCTGATTTTTTTAAAGCCTGCTCCAGCAGGCTGCCCTCTTCGCGTGGCTCGCTCCAAATCATGAAATACGAATGCACCGTGCGCCACTTGGGAAAATCCCCCGGCAACGCCCGCCACTGGCAGCCGCTCTTGAGCAGGTACAGCACCGCGCAGAATACTTCGTACAGTTCCACTCGCCGCAGACAGGTCTTCTTGCGCGCGCTTTCCAGCAGCGGCCTGATTGCTTCAAATTGGTCGCGATTTATATCGCTTGGGTAGTCTTTTCTCATCTCCTGACTCTATCATGATTTCCAAGACTTTGAACAGGCTCTATAGCAGATTGACTTGGCGTAGGCAGCCAATGTAGGTCGGGCATACTTGCCCGACATGGGCGGCCGATCAAGCGCACGCGCACTTTTGGCGGCCTCATGTCGGGCAGGTATGCCCGACCTACGGTTTGTATTTTTGCAAAGTGCTCTAAAGGCATTCATGCGAAAAGCCCTGCGATTCGGCCAGGATGCTCATGCCGCCGACCATGACGGTTTTGGGCGCGAAGTGCCGAAAATTGTCAGCGTCCGCCATGCCTTGCCTCGCCGGCGCGGGGAAAAACCGGACTTTTATCGTGGAATCCATCTGGCATGTGGATTGCTTGATATCCACGCGAGCACTTCGCGTGTTTCAAACAACGGTTATTAAACCCTCCACTTTTTCTCAAGGAGAACAGCATGAAACGTATGCAACAAGGCTTCACCCTCATCGAACTGATGATCGTCGTGGCGATCATCGGCATTTTGGCCGCCATCGCGTTGCCGGCCTATCAGGACTACACCGCCCGCGCACAGATGTCCGAGGCTTTCAACCTAGCCGGCGGGCAAAAGGGCGCCGTGTCCGAATTCCATTCCAATTGGGGTGATTGGCCGGTCAACAATGCGTCTGCTGGAATTGCTTCGGCTAGCAGCATTCAAGGAAAGTATGTTTTAAAAGTTACGGTAGAGGATGGCAGCATCATCGCCAAAATAAGAGGCAAAGGTGAGGCTGCTGCGGGTATTCAAAACAAAGAATTGCGCTTGGGGGTAACCTTCACGGGCGGCTCCTATAAGTGGGCGTGCAATTCCGATGCCGACAACAAATATTTGCCGGCGGCTTGCCGCAAGTAATGAACCAGACCAGCGCCTGACATGAAAAACCGCCCCTTGGGGCGGTTTTTTTACCCCGCGCAACCCAAAAACGCGCTTATCCACGCCTCATGACACGCGAAGCAGGAGGGTTCACCCTCATCGAACTGATGATTGCCCTGGTGATCAGCGCCATTCTGATCGCTATCGCCGTGCCGGCCTACCAGGATTACATCCGGCGCGCCCACGTCGTCGAGGGGCTGGGGTTGGCGGGCGTCGTCAAGGGATCGGTCAGCGAGTACTACATCAACCATCACACGTTCCCGGCCGACAACACCGCCGCCGGACTCGCCGCCGCCGCAAGCATCACCGGCAACGCGGTCAGCCAGGTGGACGTCGCCGATGGAGTCATCACCA
>JAISOT010000002.1 GCA_031275465.1 Desulfovibrio sp. | reverse complement strand
ACAGGGAAGCCCCGCTTTTGTCAACGCGCCGGCGGGCGTGAGAGCCGCAAAAAATGGCGGCGCGAAAGTACAAAAAAATTGACAGGCCTTTGGTTTTGTGCAAAAGTAACACCAATTTTTAAAATGTAATATTATCGCATCGTCAAAAGGGAGGGAGGACAGCGCGGGGAAAGCATGCGGACGGCTGAGGATTTGCCCTTTGCGGTAACACGAATTTGAAAATTATCTTAACAGAGAAAACAGCGAGGTTGAGAACATGAAAAAGCGCGTCCATCGCGTGTTCGCCCTGGCGGCGGCACTGTGCATTCTGGCGTCCTGTCTGGTCCCGCCGGAGGCTTCCTTCGCGGCGCAGCCCGCGGACCCCGGGCAGACGCAGCAGCAGGCGGGCCAAGCTGATCCGGCGGCGCGGGGCGTCGGCCAGGGCGGGCTTACCCAGGGATCCCTGACCGCATACACGCTGCCGCCCGTCACGGTGTACGGCGTGGCCGACCAGCCTCCCACGGTGCCGGTGACAACGCGCTTCGGCACCCAGTTCAACGTGGTGACCGAGGAGCAGATCGCGCTCCAGAACTCCCTTGACTTTTACGACGCCCTGCGCAACGTGCCCGGCGTGATCTTCCAGAAGAAGAACATCATCGGCGGCCAGACGAGCCACAGCCTGTACATTCGCGGCCGCGGGGCCGGCCATCCCAGCCCGGACCTCAGCATCCTCTTTGACGACGTGCCCCGCTTCGGCGCGCTTTACGGCCAGGCCCTGGCCGACGGCGTGCCGGTCTACGCCCTGGGCGGCATGGAAATCTACAAATACCCGCAGCCCTCGCGCTTCGGCTCGGGCTACGGCATGGTCAACTTCATCCCCAAGTACATGACCAGGGAAGGCTATGAGCTGAAGCTGGGGTTTGAGGGCGGCTCCTTCGCCACCTTTGCCGAAAACATAGGGATGGGCGCGAAAAAGGAGCAGTTTGACGTCTACGCGGCCCAGAGCCGCATCTGGACAGCCGGGCACGTGGACAATTCCGCGGCCTGGCAGGAGAGCTGGTACGGCAATCTGGGCGTGCAGCTTTTCGACAACTGGAGCCTGCGGGTCATGAGCAGCTATGTGAGCGCCCAGACCGAAGGACCGGACAGTCCGCTGACGGGGGGACGCCGTACAAGTCAGGGCGTAAACAGCTGGCTTAATGACAGGTATGACACCTACAGTTCCCTGAGCACAGTGACTCTGGCCAACAACTATAAACAGGCCTCCGGCTGGCTGAAGGGCTATTACAACGACACCAAGTTCTTTATCCGGGGCGAAGGCGCGTCGGATACCTATTCCCGGCAGCACGTCCAAATGTACGGCCTGCGCGGCCGTGAAACCTTCTCCATCTGGGACGGCAGCGAATTTGTGCTGGGTTTTGACCTGGACAAGACCGAAATGGAGAATTATCAGTCAAGACACAACAGGCGTAATATGGCGGGTGCGCTTATCCCGGAACGTAGCACAACCACCTGGGACTTCCCGGACCAGACCCTGTTTTCGCCCTATCTGGCCGCCAGCCAGATGTTCGGCAGCGAAGAGGGTTTCCACGTCATCCCTTCCGCCGGCGTACGCTTTTACACCCACAACCTCTTCGCCGACCAGGTTGCCCCCCAGGCCGGCGTGGTGCTGGGCTACGGCCATACCGACGTGAACTTCAACTACGCCCGGGGCGTCAATTATCCGAGCCCCGTCATATTCCAGGGCGTTCTGTCGAACAGATCCATGCCTTCCGGTCTTGACACCAAGGAGATAAAGCCTGAAATCGTTGACCACTTCGAGGTGGGCCTGACCCACAAATGGCCGGGCCTGTTCACCGTCGGCGGAACGTATTTTCACGACGACGGCAGAGACAGAACCAGGGCCTATATGGGAGGGCCTGCCGGCGTTTTTCCGACTGGAAGTTATTTCAACACGTCCAGCACGGCCCGCTATGTCATTGATGGTTTTGAACTGAGCGGCAGCCTGACCCCGGTGGACGGTCTGGAGCTTTTCGCCGGCGCCACCTGGCTGAAGGCGCGGGCCGAGGGGGACGACGGCGTGGAGCAGGACAAAATGCCCTACACCCCTGAATTCGCCTTCCAGGCCGGCTTCAAATGGGATTTTCTGGAACACTTCCGTCTGAGCGGCGACTTTCAGCACATTCAGGGCATGTACCAGGGTACTGTCGCGCGTAGCGGGGCCGCCTGGAACAATCCTGTCACCAGCGTCACGCGGCTGACGGACAGGGACAGGCTGCCGGACATCAACGTGCTCAACCTGCGGCTGGACTACATGTTCGACTATGAGCCCTGGCATCTGGAACAGGGGAAAATATACATCGCCGTGGACAACGTGCTCAATGCCCCCTATGCCTACGCGATGGAGAAAAACTCCGCCACAGGGGCCAGAGACTTCTACTACATGCCCGGCACGACCTTTATGGCCGGCTTTGAACTGAAATTCTGAACTTGATCGGGCCGTCCGTTCGGGACGGACGGCCGCGAGGAGACTTGCCTGTGAATAGCGCAACGGAACGGGACGAGATGCGCCGCCGCTTCTTCGACCAGGCGGCCGAAGACTGGGAGTGTCGCAATTATCCTCCGGAAACCAGGCGCAGGACGGAAGATCTGATCGCCGAATTGGAAATAGCCGAGGGCATGACGATTCTGGACGCGGGCTGCGGACGCGGCATACTCATCCCCATGCTGCGCGAGCGCGCCGGCCCGCGCGCCCGCCTCATCGCCCTTGACTCCTCGGCCTCCATGCTGGCCGGCGTCGCGGACAAGGACAGCCGCGCCCTCGCCCTTCACGCGCGGGCCGAACACATTCCGCTGCTTGACGATTATGTGGACATGGTGGTCTGCTTTTCCGCCTTTCCCCATTTCAGCGACCATCCCGCGGCCGTCCGCGAGTTTCACAGGGTGCTGAAACCGGGGGGGACGGCCCATGTGCTGCACTTGGCCTCGCGCGAGACAATAAACCGCCATCACGACATGCATCACGCCGTCCACGGCGACCACATGCCCGACGAAAGCGCCATGCGCGCCATGTTCGCCGGGGCCGGCTTCATTGCCGTTGTCCTGCGGGAGGACGCGGACAGATACTGCTTTTCCGCCCGCAAAAACGGGAGGCTGACATGATCAGACGCCTGCCGCCGCTGTTGACGATCCTGCTGCTTTTGGCGATGCCCCTCATGGGGCCGGCCGAAGCGCGCGCCCTGAAAATCGTGGCCGGAACTTCCCTGATTGAGGACATTGTGCGGGATCTCACGGACGGGCGGGCGGAGATGATTACCCTTGTCGCCGGGTCTTCCTGCCCCGGACACGACAGCGCCAACCCCGCCGATTTCGTGTTCGCGGCAAAGGCCGACGCGATTCTGGTCCACGCCTTTCAGCGGAACATGCCCCAGACGGCCGGTTTGCTGGAATCCGCCGGGGGCGGCATGCGTCTTGAAATCATAGACGCCAGGGGTTCCTGGCTTGTGCCCGAGGTTCAGCGCAAGGCGACGCGCGACGTCGCGGAGGTTCTGGCCCGCCTCTCTCCCGAAACGGCGCCGGATATCGGAAAAAGGGCGGAAACGCGGCTGGCCGGGATTGCGCGGGCGGAGGCCGAGGCCTTGTCCAGGTTGGCGGCGCTCAAAAACACCCCTGTGGCCGCCGCCGACACGCAGGCCGAATTTGTCCGCTGGGCCGGCTTCAGCGTGCCTGAAACCTACAGGAGATCGGAGGAAATGACGCCCGGGGACGTGGCGAACCTGGTGGACGCCCTGCGCGGCCGGAGGATAGCCGGAGTGGTTGACAACTTCCAGAGCGGCGCGGACGCCGGATTGCCTTTGGCTCTGGAACTGAAGGTTCCGCATGTGGTTCTTTCCAACTTCCCCGGATCCTCCGAGGACGCGCCGGACTACTTCAGCCTTTTGCGGCGCAATGTGAACCAGTTGGCCGGTCTGGCCAGGTGAGCCGCAATGCGCCGTCCTCTGGCCCGGATACGGGATGTTACTGTGTATCTCGGCCGCCGGCGCATTCTGGAAAACATAAACCTCACCGTTGACGCCGGCGAGTTCTGGACGCTGATCGGGCCCAACGGCGCGGGCAAGTCCACGCTGCTGGGCCTGTTCAACGGGCTGACCCCATGCCGGACGGGAAGCGTGACCTACAACGGCTGCGCGGTCACGCCAAAAACAGCCCGGCTCATCCGCCCGAACATCGCCCACGTGTTCCAGGCGACGGACATTGATCCCAAAATGCCCATGAGTGTTTACGAGGCGGTGCTGGCCGGCACATACAGCCGGCTCGGCATTCTGGGAAGGCCGGGGAAAAGGGAAAATGATCTGGTCGTGCAGGCGCTGGACGCGGTCGGCCTGTCCTCTCTCGCCGGGCGTCCCATCGGCCATCTGTCGGGCGGGGAACGCCAGCGCATGGCCCTGGCCAGGGCTCTGGTCCAGGAGCCGGAACTGCTGCTTCTTGATGAGCCGACGGCTTCCCTCGACTGGCAGGCGCAGAGGGAAGTCCTCAACACCATAGACGCCCTGCGGCGGCGGTACCGGCTTGCCGTGTTCCTGGTCACGCACGATCTGAACGCGGTGTTCAGCATGGCCGCAAACGTGGCCATGCTGAAGGAGGGCAGGCTTGTCTGGAGCGGCCCGGTTGACGGAGCGGCTGATCCCGATCTGCTCAGCTTTCTCTATTCCGTCCCCATTACGGTTGCCGCCTGCGGAGAACGGCGGGTGGCGCTTTTCTGAAAAAATATGGAATCCTTTCTGAGCTACGAATTTTTGCAGCGGGCGCTTTTGATGAGCGTGCTGGGGGGAAGCGTCTGCGGAGCCATGGGAGTTTTCGTGGTTTTGTGGCGCATGAGCCTTGTGGGGATGTGCATTTCCCACGCGGCCTTCGCCGGGGCGCTGATAGGCCTCTGGATCGGTTTTCCCCCGCTGGCCGGAGCGCTGGCGGCAAGCCTCGGCGCCGCGTCTCTTGTGGGGCCGCTGGCCGACCGCCCCGGCTTCAGCCTGGACACGGCCATCGGCGTCATCTTTTCGCTCGTCATGAGTCTGGCCATGCTGGCTCTGGGCCTGCTGCCGGGCGCCAGAACGGAAGGCCTGTCCCTGATCTGGGGCAACCTGCTTACCGTAACGTCCGCTGAACTCCGGCTGATGGGCGGGATCGCCCTGCTGCTGTTTCTCTTTGTCTTTTTTTTCTTCAAGGAGATCCAGGCCATTATCGGGCAGCGCCAGGCGGCGCTGGCTTCCGGCATGCCGGTGCGGGCGATTCGCTACGCCTGTTTCATTCTCATGGGTTTTGTTGTGGCCTGCACGCTCAAGGCCATCGGCGGTCTTCTGATTTTTTCGCTTATCGTCGCGCCGGCGGCCGCCGCCCTGCAGCTGACGTACAGCCTGCGGGCGATGTTTCTTCTCTCGGCCGCTTTGGGCGCGGCGGCGTCCGTCGCCGGCCTGTGGCTGTCATTCCGGCTTTCCCTGCCGACGGGCGCGGCGATTGTTCTGATTGCGACGCTCACGCTGGCGGCGGCCATGATCTTTTCGCCCAAAAAGAAAACCTCCGCCGCCTCCCCGCCCCGTCAGGCCAATCCATGACGCTCAGACGATGTTTCCCGTTTGTTTTTTCCCTCTTCCTGCACGGCGGCGTCATGGCCGGCCTTGTTTTGCTCCCGGACATCGCGTCAACGGAAGAGGAACGGATATACCATGTTTCCCTGGAAGAATTTTCCCTCGCCGGGGCTTCCGCGTCTCCGGGCCGGACGGCGGGGGATGCCGCCGGGGAACGACCCGCGCAGCGGGAGCCGGAATCCGCATCCGGCGCGGCGCGGGATATTTTCAGCGCCCCTGAACCGGAAGCCGCGTCCTCAGAAGATGCGCCGGAAAAGCCGGCCGTTGGGCCTCAAAACGGCAGCCGGTCCGAAACTGCGCCGTCTCCCCGGCGAAAACGGCGGAGGCCGGCCGCCCCGGATGTCGCTTCAGCCTCTCGCCGCGAGTCTTCCGGCCTTCCGTCCCGGTCCGGGCAAGGCGGCGTTGAGCGGCCCTTCGCCGTTGCGCCGGACAAGGGCGGCGGGGAAGAAGGCGGAACCTCGTCTTCCGCATCCGGCTTTTCCGGCCTGGATGCGAAAGACGGCGTGCATGACGCGTCCCTCGTGGATCAAAAGCCGTCCATTCTGCGGCGCGTCAAGCCGGAATATCCGGCAAAGGCCAGAAATTCGGGCATCGACGGCACGGTTGTGGTGCGCATCGTCATAGACGTCGCCGGGCTGCCCAGCGAGTGCGCCGTCCATTCGGCGTCTCCGCCGGAATATTTCGAGGAGGCGGCGCTTGAGGCCGCGCGGAGGACGCGCTTCCTGCCGGGCAGGATAAGGGGGCGTCCGGTCAGGACGCTGGTGCTGCTGCCCTTCGCCTTTCGACTGAAGTAAGGCGCCTGCCCTGTAAACATCCCCGCAAAAATTGTCAAGCCGGTTCAGAGAGGAAGCCTTGACGCGCTCCGGCATTGAAGGCTAGGTTACGGACTGCCGTCGTTCGACTCGTGCTTCCGGGGGTCCGGTTTCCTGTTTTTCATCGAAAGAACAGTTGAAACGACGCAAAAAAAGCCCGTGAGCACCTCCGTCATTGTCATCATCCTGGGTTCGGCCGCGCTGCACGCGGTGTGGAACGCCATCATCAAAGGCGGGACGGACAAGCTTCTGGAAACATCGCTCAAGGCGCTGGGCGGCGCCTTGCTCATGCTCTGCTGCATGCCCTTTCTGCCTCTTCCGGCCCCCGCCAGCTGGCCTTTTCTCGCAGGGACGGCCTGTATCCATCTTTTTTATTATCTGTTCATGGCCTATGCCTACAAAAGTTCGGACATGAGCTATGTCTACACGCTCATGCGCGGTTCCTCCCCGCTTTTCACCGCGCTGTTCACAGTGTGCATTCTGGGGCACTTCCTCTCTCCCGGAGGATGGGCCGGAGTGGCCCTGCTTTCCTCCGGCATCCTGGTTATGGCTTTTGATTCTCTGCGCCGCGACGATTTTCGCTTCGCGCCCACAGCCCTGGCTCTGGCCAACTCCCTGGTCATCATGGGCTACACGGTCATGGACGGTTCAGGCGTGCGGCTCGCCGGAGAGCCGCTTGCGTACATCTGCTGGGTTTCTTTCCTGAATTGTTTCCCGATCACGATTTTCGTCCTTTGCCGGCGGGGGATGAAAGCCTACTTCGGCTATCTGAAGGCGCGCTGGAAATACGGCATCGCCGGTGGCGTATGCAGCGCCGTGGCCTATGGCCTCGCGGTGTGGTGCATGAATCGCGCGCCCATATCCCAGGTTGCCGCCCTGCGCGAAACCTCGGTGGTTTTCGGCATGCTGCTGGCGGTTGTTTTCCTGAAGGAAAAAATGACCCCCACCAGAGTGACCGCCGTGTTCACGGTTCTGATCGGCGCGGCCGTAATGCGCCTTTGCTCCTGACACGCCGGAATCTGCGCGTATTTCGATGTTCCTTGTTCAAAGGTTTTCCAGATGTTCACAGATTACAACTAGGTCCTGCTTTGGGGAATAATGGATTCCTTGCTTCTTGCTTCATCTTGGCGTACGTTGACCTCTTGAGGACGGCCATGTACAAAAATGTCAGTGAACTTTTCGGACAGTTCACCTACGACGAAGCATTGTCATACGAAGAACTGCTCGCCGCCGAACAGGCGCTCATAAGCGATCTTGAAAACCTCATGCTGAGGGCCGGCGCGGAGCATCCGGATTTTACGCCCATGGGCGACATGCTGCTGTGCCAGTGCGCCTTTGGGACGCACAAGCTCTACGTGTACCGCAAATTCGCGCACGAAATCGCCGGCATCTTGCCCCCCGGCGTTACCGGCCGCCTTCTCTGTCTTGAAAAAAATTTCAGGTCGCTGCACGTATACTGGATCCAACCCGGCCAGTGGGAAGAGGAAGAGCGCCCCGTCCCCCCTGCCCCGCCGCCCGGTCTCAAGATCAAGCGTGTTAACAGGAACGGGAGACAAGCGTCGCCGTACGCGATGGAATTTACTTCCGCCGCCGATAAGTAAAC
This sequence comes from Desulfovibrio sp., assembly GCA_031275465.1. Taxonomy (GTDB): domain Bacteria; phylum Desulfobacterota; class Desulfovibrionia; order Desulfovibrionales; family Desulfovibrionaceae; genus Desulfovibrio. The sequence continues at coordinate 9,282 of JAISOT010000002.1, read as the reverse complement.
GGCTTTTTTCAACCTGCCCGGGTGGTGGAACAGGGATACACAAGGGACTTAAAATCCCTCGCTTTTTAAGCATGCGGGTTCGAATCCCGCTCCGGGCACCAAGAATAGCAACGAAATTCCCGGATTCATTGAAATGGTGAATCTGGGAATTTGCCTTTTTGGGCCAATTTTGGGACACTCGGGTCAAGCGACAAGGAGCACGTATGGCTACCATCACCAACCGAGGCCCATTGCAATGGAAAGCGCGTATCCGCCGCCGGGTCTACCCCGATACGAGCAAGACTTTTGAGACAAAAGCGGACGCCGAAGCCTGGGCGCGGCAGATGGAAAGCGAGATGGACAGGGGGATATTCATTTCCCGCGCCGAAGCTGAACAGTACACCTTGAGCGAGTGTCTTGACCGTTACATTGAGGAATACACCCCCCGCCTGAAACATGGGAAGCGCGAGGCTGACCGCGCCAGGGCTTTGCAGCGCCGCGCAATCGCGCATCGCGTTATGGTCACCATTCGCTCCAAGGATATTGCCGACTTCCGGCGTGAACGCGAGGCTGAAGGTGTGAGCGGCAATACCGTGCGCCTGGATTTTGCGCTTCTTTCCAAGCTCTTCAACTATGCCCGCTCGGATTGGGGCATGGAAAGCCTGCAAAATCCTGTTGAATTGGCAGCCAAGCCAAAACCGGCCAAAGGCCGGGACAGACGGCTGGAAGAGGGCGAGGAAAAAAAGCTCTTGGAAGCTGCCAGCCCTGCTTTTCAGGCCGTTATCCTGTTTGCCCTCGAAACCGCCATGCGCCGGGAAGAAATAGCCAGCCTGCGCTGGAAAAACGTCAATGTGAAAGCTCGCTATGTCTATCTGCCGGAAACAAAGAACTCGGAAGCGCGTACAGTCCCGTTATCCGCCGCTGCCGTGGATATTCTGCAAAATCTTCCCCGAACAGAGGGAGAGGAACGGGTCTTCGGCATGGCCTCCGACCAGATAACAGACACCATGAAGAAAGTCCGTGCCAAGGCGAAGCTGGAAGATATTCGTTTCCATGACCTGCGCCATGAGGCCACCAGCCGCTTTTTTGAGAATACGGATTTGGACGTGATGGAGGTCAAAGCCATTACCGTGCATAAGACCTTGCAAATGCTGTCACGCTATACGCATTTGCGGACAGCGAGGCTGGCTGACAGGTTGGCGGGAATGAGGAGAGGAAAGGGCTGATTTGGCAAGTCCATGCAGCGACCATACAGTCAGGGATGTGTTGTGCGCCTGTTGCGTGGCGTCTATAGCATTTTACGCTTGAGATTGTCGCTTGACGGCGAAGTGAATTCGCCTTGCGGCAATCTCGCGGCAAGGATTTGTGAACAAATCCTTGCAGAGCGATTTATACATTTTCAATGTTACATCGCTCTAGAGCATTTTGACTTTTATTTTATATAGAGAAATGCTAGACTTTCGCCATGAAAACCGCAACTGAAGAAATCCGCTCTCTTGTCGTGAAAGCGTACACTTCCGGAACAGCAACGAGGAAACAACTCGCTGAAATATTTGGTTATCATATTCAAAGTATCGGCAACTGGATCCGTGAGCATCAGCGAGACGGACGACTTGCCCCACGCCCTAAGGGACATAAAACGGTCAACTTAATTTGCTATCGACAGACCTCTGGGCCGGGCTTGCCGTTGTCCCGCAAAACGGGTATACTGTCCGCATAACGCCGCATATTGTTTTATCGGCCATTGTTTTATCGACGCGAATCTTACGGAAGCGGCAGGAAAAAACGCGCATGCTCGTCACATTTGAAGGAATAGAAGGCTCCGGCAAATCCACGGCGGCGAATCTGCTGGCGGAATATCTCTTGGATCGCGAGGTTGACCTCCTGCTCACCAAAGAGCCGGGGGGATGCTCTCTGGGCCGCGGCCTGCGCCATACGCTGCTGGACGCCAGGGGGAAGAACCTTTCCAGCCGGGCCGAACTTTTTCTTTTTCTGGCGGATCGGGCGCAGCATGTGACGGAAGTCATCCGCCCCGCTCTGGAATCCGGACAAATCGTGCTGTGTGACAGATATGCCGATTCCACTCTGGCTTACCAGGGCTACGGCCGGGGATTGGATACGGAATTCCTGCGTCGCCTGAACGAAACCGCTACCGGCGGCCTTGCGCCGGATATCACCTTGCTTCTGGATGTGCCTGTGCCCTGCGGCCTCGCGCGGGCCGGACAGCGCAACAGGGAAACGGGCACCGCCATTTCCGAAGGCCGTTTCGATTCGGAAAGCCTGGCCTTCCATGAACGTGTGCGGGAGGGGTACCGTGCGCTGGCTCAGGAGGAACCGGCTCGCTTTGCCGTGATTGACGCTTCGCAGCCTGTGGAAGACGTGGCCCTGCAATGCCTTTCCGCTGTGGAAAAGGCCTTGCGGCGCAACGGTGCCTTGTGGGCGAGCCCATGAACATGCCCGCGCATGCCTTTCCCAAACTTCTGTCCGGAGAAAAAGCGGTGGCGGCGGGACGGCTCGGCGTGGTTTTTTTCCCGGCCTTCGACTGGGCCATTTCCGCGACTCATCCGGAGCGCGAGGAGCGCCTGCTCTACACCCGCGATCAGCTGCAGGAGGAGGGAGTATTCGATATCCCCGGCATCAGCGAATACCGTCCGGAATTTGCGACGCCCGCCGACCTTGCCCGGACGCACTTCTGCCTGCCAGACGTCGCGGCGGTGAGCACGGATTCGCATCTGGCCGCCGCGGGCGCGGCCATTACCGCCGCCCGTCTGGTGATGGAAAAAAAGGAGGACAGGGCCTTCTCCCTGGCCAGGCCTCCGGGCCACCACGCCATGCGCGTGGTGCACGGCAACCGGGGCTTCTGCAATATCAACAACGAAGCGGTCATGCTGGAACATATCCGCGACCGCTGGCCGCACCCTGACGGACGTCCCCTGCGGACGGCCATTGTGGATACCGACGTGCATCACGGCGACGGCACCCAGGACATATTCTGGAACGATCCGCATACCCTTTTCATCTCCCTGCACCAGGACGGCCGCACCCTGTATCCTGGCAGCGGCTTTCTGCAGGAATACGGCGGCCCCGGCGCTCTGGGCCGCACCATCAATATTCCCCTGCCGCCCGAAACTTCGGACGAGGGCTACCTTTACGCCGTGGAAAAGGCCGTGCTGCCCATGCTTGCCGAATTCAAACCGGATATCGTCATCAATTCCGCCGGACAGGACAATCATTTCACCGATCCACTGGCCAACATGCGCCTCTCGGCCAGGGGTTACGCCGCCCTGAACAGCCTCCTCAGGCCGGACATCGCCGTGCTGGAAGGCGGCTACGCCATCCGCGGGGCTTTGCCCTATGTCAACACCGGCATTTGCCTGGCGCTTGCCGGACTGCCCTATGAGGATATCCGCGAACCGGACTGGAAGCCCTCGTTCGTGCGCCAGCGTCCGGAAACAGGCCGCCATATCGCCGACGTATGCGAGAAGGCCCTGCGCCTGTTCCGCAACCCGCCAGCCCGTCCCGCGGAAGGGCAGGAAGAGGACGGCTACTGGGTGCGGCATCGCCATATTTTTTACGACACCGACATGCTGGGCGAGAACCAGTTTGAGGGCTGGCGTCTGTGCCGGGACTGCTCCGGCCTGGGGCGCATTGAAACAAGCTCCGACAGAGTGAAGCGCTCCCTGTGCCTCCTCATTCCGCGCCACTCCTGCCCCGCATGCCGCAAGGCGGGAACGCTCCTGGCGGAAAGGGGCCGCAAGGGCGGGCGCTACGCCCACGTTCTTGTGCTGGACGGGGACATGCCCTGAACAAGGCGGAGCGTGCGACCAGGGGCAAGGAGACCTCATGGCAAATCTTCTGATTATCGGCGCCGGCGGCGTAGGCAGCGTGGTGGCCCACAAATGCGCGCAGGCCGCAAAACAGACCGGCGTGTTTGAAAAAATTACCCTGGCGGCCCGCACCATGTCCCGTTGCGGGAACGTGGCCGCAAGCGTCAGGGCGCGCACCGGCGTGACCCTGGAGACAGCCCGCGTGGACGCCGACAACGTGGCGGAGCTGGCCAGCCTTATCCGCTCCTCCGGGGCGGAGATCGTGTGCAATGTGGCTCTGCCCTATCAGGATCTGCATGTTATGGATGCCTGCCTCGCCGCCGGCGCGCATTATCTGGACACGGCCAATTATGAGCCTCCGGACGCGGCGAAGTTTGAATACAAATGGCAGTGGGCCTATGCCGACCGCTTTCGTGAGGCGGGCCTCACCGCTCTGCTCGGTTCAGGCTTTGACCCCGGGGTGACCAATGTTTTTGCGGCCTGGGTGATGAAGCACAAGCTGGACGAAGTCCATGTGCTGGACATCATTGACTGCAATGGCGGCGATCACGGCAAACCCTTCGCCACCAACTTCAACCCGGAAATCAACATCCGCGAGGTAACGGCGCGCGGGCGCTACTGGGAGCGCGGCGAATGGGTGGAAACAGACCCTCTCGCCTTTTCCATGGACTATGACTTTCCCGGCGGCATAGGCCGCAAAAAATGCTTTCTTCTCTATCATGAGGAACTGGAGTCCCTTGTCCTGCACCTGAAAGGCTTGCGCCGGGCGCGTTTCTGGATGACATTTTCCGAAAATTACCTGAATCACCTCAAGGTTCTCGGCAATGTGGGCATGACGGGCATCGCCCCGGTGCGCTTTCAGGGGCAGGACATTGTCCCCGTGCAGTTTCTGGCGGCGCTGCTGCCGGATCCGGCCTCCCTGGGGCCGCTGACCAAAGGGAAGACCTGCATTGGCAACCGTATGGCGGGGTTGAAAAACGGCGGGAAAAAGTGCGTCCACATTTACAATGTCTGCGACCATGAGGCGTGTTACGCCGAAGTCGGCTCTCAGGCCATTTCCTATACCACCGGCGTGCCCGCCATGATCGGCGCGAAACTTGTCGCCGAAGGCCTTTGGCGGCGCCCTGGCGTGTGGAATATGGAGCAGTACGATCCCGATCCCTTTATGGATGCCCTTTCCGTCTATGGTTTGCCGTGGCAGTGCGCGGATGTTGAATGACGTGCGGCGGACTGCTTTTTGACCAAGGGCGCGTGCCCTCTCCCTGTTTTGTTCTGGACGCGCCGCGCCTCGCGGCAAACGCCGCCGCGCTGGACGCGGTGCAGCGCCGCACGGGCGCGAAGATTCTGCTGGCCCTCAAGGCATATGCGGCTTTTGCCACATTTCCGCTCCTTTCGCGCTTTGCGGGTTCCGGGCCGCTGTGGGGGGTATGCGCCAGTTCCGTCGACGAGGCGCGCCTGGGGCGCGAGGAGTTCGGCGGGGAGGTGCATGCCTTTGCCGCCGCCTGGAGCAAGGAAGAGATAGCTGATATCCTTCCTTTCGCGGATAGTCTGGCGTTCAACTCCATAAGCCAGTGGCGGCGCTTCCGCCCCATGATAGAAAAGTGGAACAGCTCGCGCGCTCGTGGCGTGGCCTGCGGCCTGCGCATCAATCCCGAACATTCGGAAGTGGCCGTGCCCCTCTACGACCCCTGCTCTCCCTCCTCGCGTCTGGGCATCCGCCTGCGCGAGTTTCGGGAGATTTCCCCTGAAGACCGGCGCGGCCTTACGGGACTGCACTTCCACACGCTCTGCGAATTGAACGCGGATGCTCTGGAGCGGACTTTGGCCGCGGTGGAGAAGAATTTCGCTCCCTGGCTCAGCGGGTGCCGATGGCTGAATTTTGGCGGCGGGCACCACATCACCCGCGAGGATTATGACATTGATCTGCTCTGCCGTCTTTTGACGGACTGGCGCGCCCGCTACGGCGCGCAAATTTATCTGGAACCCGGCGAGGCTGTGGCTCTGGACGCGGGCTGGCTCGTCGCCACGGTGCTTGATGTGGTGCGGGCCGACATGCCGGTGGCTCTGCTGGACATATCCGCCGCCTGCCACACGCCGGATGTGCTGGAAATGCCCTACAGACCGCATGTGCGGTATCAGGCGGACGGCGGCATTGAGCGGGCCGGCGCCGTGGGGGAGAAAATCTTTGCCTGCCGCCTGGCCGGAAAATCCTGCCTGGCCGGAGACGTGCTGGGGGAATATTCTTTCTCCGGACCGCTGCAAGCCGGGCAGCGTGTGATCCTTGAAGACATGGCCGTCTACAGCATGGTGAAAACCACAACGTTCAACGGCCTGCGCCTGCCTTCCATCGGCATTTGCGAAGCGGAAGCGGGAAAATTGAATTTTCGCCTTCTGCGCGAGTTCGCCTACGCCGATTTCAGAAACCGTCTGTCATAATGTCGGGTTGCCGGGCGTGTTTATTTCCCGCCCAGATAATGCTTGAGTTTGGCAATGACGTCCTGAAAATTCAATGGCTTGCCGAGATGATCGGTCATGCCGGCTTCCAGACATCTGGCGATATCCTCGTTGAAGACGTTGGCCGTCATGGCGACTATGGGGATGTCGCTTCCGGGTTTTCCCAGCGCGCGGATGCGGCGCGTGGCCTCAAGCCCGTCCATCAGCGGCATCTGCATATCCATAAAAATCATTTCATAACGATCCGGCGTTTCGCTGAATCGTTTGACCGCTTCCAGGCCGTTTTCCGCGCAGTCAATTTCAACGGCCGTCGGCTCAAGCAGGCTCAGAACTATTTCCCGGTTGATTTCCACATCTTCGACAAGAAGTATGCGATGCCCCTTGAAGCTCTCCCTGGGCACAAGATCGTCTTCCGCAGGAGAAACCGCGCCCGCGCCGAAGGTCCGGCTGATGCAGTCGGCGATGGCCGAAGGGAAAAGCGGCCTCAGCAGGAATCCGTCAACGCCCGCCGCTTTCGCTTCCTCTTCGATACCGCTCCATTCCGTAGCGGATGCCATGAGGATGACAGCGGATTGGCCCGTCGCCCGCTCCCTGATAAGGCGCGCGAGTTCTATGCCGTCCATGTCGGGCATCTGCCAGTCAAGAAAATGCAGATTATAGGGACCATTCCGCGCAATCATGCGCAGTGCCTCATCTCCGCTCCCCGCGACATCGCAGGCGAAGGCGAGATGTTTCGCAAGATGTTTGAAGTAGTTCTGTATTTCCGCTTCGTCATCCACAGCCAACGCGCGCACCGTTTCCCATTTGACGCTGTCCACCAGAGTGCGCTGTTTGTTCACCCCGCGGCCGGCCGTTATGGTAAAGGCAAAGGTGGCCCCTTTGCCGAGTTCGGATTCCATCCATATCCGTCCGCCCATCATCTCGATAATGCGCCTGGATATGGCAAGGCCGAGGCCTGTGCCGCCGAATTTGCGGGATGTGCCCCGCTCTGCCTGTACAAAGGGGTTGAACAGGAGCGCCTGCTGCTCCCGGCTGATGCCTATGCCGGTATCGGTCACGGCAATCCGGATGGTGCAGATCCCGCTGTTCTCGCCCTCCAGTTCCGCGGAAAGATATATCGCGCCGCCTTCCGGCGTAAACTTTACCGCATTGCTCAACAGGTTTGTAACCACCTGCGTGAGGCGCTGATCGTCGCCAATCAGCGCGGCCGGAATGTTTTTGTCAATAGTCACATAAAATTTCTGACGCTTTTCCTCCACGCGGAAATTGACGACATTTGCCGCGTCATTGAGCATTTTTTCGAAATTGAATTCCACGGGCGAGAGCGTGAACTTGTTGGCCTCAATCTTCGACATGTCCAGAATATCGTTAATGACGCCCAGAAGATGGCTTGAAGCATCCTCTATTTTGTCCAGGCAATACTGCTTGCGTTCAAGAGAAGGGGAATCTTTCGCTATGGCCGTCATGCCGATAATAGCGTTCATCGGCGTGCGCATTTCATGGCTCATGTGCGAAAGGAAATCCGATTTCGCCGTGCTGGCCCGTTCCGCCGCTTCCCGCGCGTTTTCGATTTCCGTCACGTCGTGAAAAAGCAGCATTGATCCCTCGCCTTCTCCCTTCTCTCCGGTCATGGGCGGGAAATGAATGACATACTTGCGGGGTTCGGCGGAATCGTTCCAACCCTGAACGGCCGTCAGGCAGATGGACCTGTTCAAGCGCATCGCTTCCAGCAATTGCTCAAATACTTCACAGCCTTGTTGCTGATCCGCAAAACGGCTGAAAACCTCCTCAAAGGTTCTCCCGGCCAGATCCACAAAATCGGGAATTCCGGCGGTTGTCAGAAAAATGTCGGTGCAGTAGGCAAATCTGCGCGATTTGTCCAGAAGAATGATGATATCAGTGCTGTTTTCCAGAAGCAGCTTCATATACCGTTCCCGCTCGCGCTGGGCGAGAAAGCGCGCTGCCTGCTGATTCGCTTTGGCGTTGGCGACGGTTTTTTCCTGTTCAATAGCTCTCTGGAGATGGAGGATTTCCCGCCTGTATTTTTTTTCGCTTTTTTCAAGGCCTGCCATGCGCGACTGCCGCTCTGCGGCCAAGGAGCGCAAACTTTGGACAAGCGCCAGCAGTTCTTCCCTGCTCATGATTTCGGGATCTGCCGTCATTGTCGCATACAGCTTGGTGTCTTCCATGTCCGAAACAGCGTCGTCGGGAGGCGTTCTACCACGCAGTATGCATGGCAGGCATTGCGTGTCTCCCGGGCAAAAAGAGTTCTCCAGCAGCAAGGTCCAGCCTGGGAGAAGCTAGCACAGGCGCTCGCGCGCCACAAGTTTATATTTTTCTGCTCCGCCAAAACTGTTTGACAACGTCACGAAATGGGCACAACATCGGCGTCGCCGGAATAAGGCATGTGCCTTCACGGGCATAGGCCTCGCGAAATGCGTCCTGCAACGTCTGCCAAACAAAAAGGATGCGCCATGCCCAGAAAAGGTTCCATAGAAGACATGACCGAAGCCTATTATGTCGGACTCATGAATTCCGTTGGCTATCGTGAAAAAGACCTGAGAAAACCGGTAATAGGCATTGTGAATTCATGGAACGACGTAAACCCCGGGCACAAACCCCTGCGCGAACTGGCTCAGACCGTGCGGGAAGGCGTATGGGCCGCGGGGGGCGCTCCGGCTGAATTCGCTGTACCCGCGCCCTGTGACGGCATAGCGCAGGGAGAAGGCATGCATTATATTTTGCCCCAGCGCGATTTGATAGCGGCCTCCATAAACGCCATGGCCCGGGCGCACGGTTTTGATGGCCTGGTTTTTCTCTGCTCCTGCGACAAAATAATTCCGGGCATGCTCATGGCCGCCGCCGCCCTTGACCTGCCTTCCGTCTTTCTGACGGCAGGGGCCATGATCCCTTATCACGAAAACGGCGCATGCCATGTCACCCCTGATCTGAAAGAAGCCATCGGCAAACGCCGGGCTGGGATCATGGACGAAAAAACCTTTGCGCGCTTGCGGGAAAACAT